>NZ_ABCK01000040.1 GCF_000170755.1 Lentisphaera araneosa HTCC2155 | reverse complement strand
CTCTAAAGCCCCAAGGATTGCGGGAGCATTGTAAGCCCATAGTCCCACCATACCAACGATGTCCGGGTGAGCAATGAGTGCATCTTCGGCGTTCTTACGAGCTTTTACGCGATCGCCATTATCAGTTCTTAAATCGAGGATTTCAATTTTCGTGCCTTCAATAGCTTCTTTTAATCCTTGGAAACGCTCGATGGCATTTTGCGCATCTCGCAAACCCACAAATACCATCACTTTACCACCATCGGGAAGTGCCTGTTTAAGAAGCTCACCGCATTGACGACCCGCAGCTACATTGTCTGTACCCAGGTAGGCAATACGTTTACTTTTAGGTGCATCACTATCCGCACAAATAACTGGGATGTAAGCCGACCATTCATTGATCATTTGAACTTGGTTTTTGGCGTTAGCTGGACTGATTGCCACAGCTTTCACCCCACTCACAATGAGGTCATCGACAATCTGTTTTTGTTTGGCTGTGGTTTGGTCACCGACTTTAAACTCCGCTTCAATGCCAAGTTCTTTGGCAGCTTTTTTTACCCCAGCTTGGGAATAAAGCCAAAAATCTGCTGGGCCATTCGTAACAAAAGCCACTTTAATTTTTTGATCTTTAGCTTCTTCTTCAACTTTGCATGACGCAAAAGCCAAAACAGTTAAAAAACATAGAAAAACCGTATGGGGTATTCTCTTTAAATCTTTTTTGGAATTCATACATACTCACTTTTTATTATATAGAACTATTTAAAAACTTATTTACTCAATTATTGCTACAAGTCCCTAGGATAAAGTTTCAATATCTTTAGAGCAATAATTTTAACGAAGTAAATCTATAAAAATCAGAAATGGGAGTTACCACCACTCACCATGATATTCTCACCAGTTATAAAAGAAGCATCATCACTTGCAAGGAAGTGAATCGTACTTGCGACATCCTGAGGTCTGCCCCAGCGCTGCAGCGGTATACCCGATAAGTATGCATCTTTAATATCTTGGGGGTCCTTTTCATGACGTTCCACAGGAATCCACCCAGGACAGACCGAGTTAACCGTAATACTCCATGGTGCTAACTCAGTGGCCATACTTCTAGTCCAACCAAGTTGAGCGCCTTTTGCACTCACATAAGTTGAAAAGTTCCCAACACTCTTTTCATACACTTCTGAAGCAATGCTGATAACTCTGCCCTTTTTGCGCTTTTTCATTGATGGTAAAACTGCCTTCGTGAGCAAGTAAGGACTCTTGATAAAGAAGTTAATCATGGACATATAATCATCCCAGCTGTACTCCTCTATGGGCTTCTGAGGTTGATCTGGAGTGGCATTGGGAATAAGAATGTCGATAGGTCCGAGTTTTTCTTCGATCTCTGCAACCATTTCATTGACCTGAGCTTCATCAGTTACATCAGCTCGAATCATAAGAGCTTCCGCTCCCATGGCGACAAGTTCATCGTAGGTTTCTTGTGCCGTGCACTCCGAGTGACAATAATTGACAACGACTTTAGCCCCAGCTTCGGCAAAGCGTTTATTAATCGCTTTGCCTAGCCCCTTGGAGCTTCCAGTAACGAGAGCCACTTTGTTTTCCAAAGAGAATGACATAGACTACCTTAATTTTCCGCTTTCAGCTTTGCCATTTGTTGTGAGGATATGAACTTCATGACCTTTAATTTGAGGGTGAAAGAATTCCCAAACGACTTTTTTGTCTTTATCGAGTTCAAAAATGCGCGCTTTATCAGCTTTGCGTTGACCATAGCTACCAATGACTCGGTTTCCGTTATCGAGTTGTTGACCACCGCAAGGATCGGCAAAACGTCCTCCACTCGTCGTGTTATCTGCTTTCCATACCACTTTTCCGTCACGAGTCATTTCAACTGTCTTATTACCATTAGTTAAGTTGATAAGAAAATTACCGTTTTCTAAAAGAATACCTGTAAAAGGCCAATTACGTCTTTTGCGACCTCCCAGCTCTTCTAAGTCAGTTTTAATCACATTCACCACTTCCCCTTGTGAATTATATTCTTTAACGGCAAAAGCAAGAAGATGAGGAACGATGTAGTTTCCATTGGGCAGCTTGCGTGCCATACGTGACTGCATGTGCGCATTATTAGTTTCTGGCTGCAGTTTAACTTCGAGAATGATTTTAACTTGGGCATCCACTTCTAAGAGGCGTGGTTTGGCTCCGTTTTCCACAAGCAGTGTATTGCCATTAGGCAGGCGCTGCGCAGTCGATATTTCTTTATTTTCTTTTGAAAGTTTATATGACCAAACAACTTTCTGGTTTTTATCATATTCAGTAACATCTCTTGAAAAAGTAATCAAAACATTGCCATTCGCTAGTACATAACCATCTCTCGAGCCACGGTTTATTTGCCAAGTGATTTCACTTTGTTCATTGACGATACATGTTTTTGGACCCGTCACTAAAAAACTGTGGGTGATTCCTGTAGCGCTTTTCTGCTCGCCTTTTGGGAGGGTAATGGCCGTTGCTGCGAAAATATTCAGCGTGAGAAATAAAGAAAATACTAAGCTGTATTTTCTTAGCCTTTTTTGATGTATTTTTGTCATAGAGGTGTTCCTATCTTTTTTATTTAAAAATTATTTTTTGTCTGTGAAGATGATTTCATCGATGCCTATATTTCCCCACCCCCCTGAGTGGAGGTCAACGATTTTTAATTGCGCCATTTTTCCTTTGAGTTTTGAAGTATCAAAGTAATCAATTCTCATTTTATTGTGATTGTGCCCATGGGCTATGGCAACAACTTTGCCATCAATAATCAGCTGCAGGCAGGTTTTGTTTTTATGGCTGCCGCCTCCAATCAAAAATTTGATCCAATTTTTATTAATGGTAAACTTCTTGGAAGTCATCGTGCCTTGTGCTTTGTCCCCACCATGGCTAGTGGCCGATGCATGGGAATTCACCAAATACTTATTTCGCGCATTCACATCACCCTGATACTTGGGAATTTCTTCTACAAGAATTGGCTGCGAACCAAAAGCATTTCCAGTCACTTTCCACTTAGTATAGAGACCACTTTCAAAATCCTCAAAAACAAAGTCATTTTCAGCTCGGAGAGATTTTAATTGAGGCTTCTTCTTGGGCTTCTTCTTCACTTCGACAATTCCATTGAAACTTGCCGTGTTCTTATTTGCCACTGCGAGAATAGCTCTAACTTGATTTAAGTCCCAGTTAGAATAGATCTCTAAGTCTGGTCTAGCTTGTGCTAACTTGGTGATGGCTTCTTGAGTCATTGCGGTATTCGCAAGATAAATCTTTTTCAGTGACTTCGGCAATTCGGGCAAACTCTTGATTTTGGTGCCATAGAGGTTCAAAATCTTGAGCTTATTCAATTGTGTTAAACTAGATAAACTTTGATCTGTCACATCCGTTTTACTGAGATTTAAACGCTCCAAATTCACAGCTTTTGCTAGTAATCTGATATCTTTGACATGAGTTCCACTTAAGTTCAGTTCTTGGATTTTAGGAATTAAAACCTCAAGCTCCTTTAAATCTTTATCCGTCCCCTTTTCACGAAGGCGCGATAAATCTACATAAAGATCAATTCCCCCCAGAACGGTAGGATAAATAACTGTATCCCCTTCATTGAGCTTATTGACCAGACTTATTTGCTCTGAACTTAATTTTGGTTCACTTCCCGTCCACGATCCAAAGTGAGCTCCTTGATTGATCCACTTCTTGAGTAACTCAGTTTCAACTTTAGTGAGGATAGGACCTTTCGCAGGCATGATATCATCATCATCTTCATCGAGTACCGTGAGGTAGTAGAATGAGCTTTCTTCAGCGTCGCCAGGTATGATAACTGGATCGCCTTTGGCTCCATACATAAGAAGTTTAGGTGAATCAATTCGCAAGCCTCCTTTAGGACGCTTGCGTTTCCCATTTACGACTTTTTCCTTATCGTGACATTCCAGGCAAGAACGTTCCAAAATCGGCCATAAGTCTTTTTCAAAATTGACTTTTGATTCAGATGCTGACAAGCTTGCGGAACTCGCAATAAGTAAAACTGAACTTATGAATTTTTTCACGCCATGATCTCCGGAATGATCTCGCCGTGCACATCGGTAAGGCGCATATCACGTCCACTAAAGCGGAAAGTCAGACGTTCGTGATCAATCCCCAGAAGGTGTAACATATTGGCATGAAGGTCATGAACAGTCATTTTCCCTTCTACGGCTCGATAACCGTACTCATCTGTTGCGCCATACACAGTGCCGCCTTTAACGCCACCGCCCGCCATCCACATACTGAACCCTTGAGGGTTGTGATCTCGGCCATTGCGACCTTGCGCGAAAGGAGTACGTCCAAATTCACCTGTGAACACAAGTAAAGTTTCATCTAATAGACCACGCGCCTTTAAATCTTTAATAAGCCCAGCAATGGGTTGATCCACCATAAGAGCATTTTTTTCATGACCTTGCTTAAGGTTACCATGCTGATCCCAACGGTCCCCTGTGCCGGGGCTGATAGTTAATTCGACAAAACGAACGCCGCGCTCAACAAGACGTCGCGCATTGAGGCATTGACGACCATAACTCTGAGTATGCTTAAAAGGCGAATTTAAACCATAAAGCTCCTTCGTCGCTTCACTCTCTCCGCTAATATCCATAACTTCAGGGACTTCCATTTGCATGCGGTAAGCTAACTCATAGTTACGAATACTCGATTCAACTTCTTTGGCATGTCCCAATCGACCTAGGAGATCGCGATCCATTTCAGCCGCATGACTCAATTTTTCTTGCTGTAGTTGAGCTTTGCTTTCGAAGGGCTTAGTATTGCGCATCGAAGGATTTTGGAGACCAAAAACTGAAGCTGAGTGATTTGCTGGCAAGAAACCACTGCCAAAATTCGTCATCATTCCACCAGAGGGAACTTGTCCCCCGTGAAGGACTACAAAACTTGGTAAGTTATTATTGAGTGTTCCCAGTCCATAAGACGCCCATGCCCCCATACTCGGACGCCCTACCAAAGGGTGCCCTGAGTGAAGTGCATAATTGGCATTTGGGTGATTGGGAGAAAATGCCGTCATTGAGCGAATCACGCAAAGATCATCAGCGCATGAACCAATATGAGGAAAGAGGTCACTAATGGGAAGACCACTTTTGCCGTAATTTTTAAAATCCCAGGGGCTCGCTAAAATATTGCCGTTATTATTAAAAACTGTAGCGTCAACTTTGAATTTCGGTTTCGTCCCATTGAGTTTATTTAACAAGGGTTTTGGGTCAAAGCTATCAACTTGAGAAACACCGCCATCCATATAGAGGAAAATTACACTCTTAGCTTTAGCTCGGTGATGCCCTGGCTTGGGAGAAAGTGGTCCTAAATCTGCAGGATTGAGTCTTGAGGTTGCCTTGGCTTCACCATTGAGTAAAGAACCTAATGCCAGGCCACCAAAGCCCATTGAGGCTTGGCGAAGAAGTTCACGTCGGGAAAATGGATTCATTGTGGTCTCCTAAAATTTATAGATCATTTCTTTACGGTTAAACATCACATGGCAAAAGTGCTGCCATATTTTTTCATTTTTAAGTGCTTGCTCAAAACTCTGGTTTAACTCTGTTTTTGCGATATCTGCAAAAGTTCTGTGCGCCCAAGTAAGCTCTTTCTCTGAGGCTGGCCGACAGAAAACTTGTTCATGCATGAGTTTAACTGTTTCTTCGAAGGATTTTTTAGACTGAAGAAGTGACTTAGCCCAAACTAAAGCTTGCTCAGTTACAAAGGGGTCGTTCATCAATGTCAATGACTGCGCCGGCACATTGGTCACATTGCGTTTGCCAAAGGGTTCCGTAGCATTAGGCATATCAAAGGCTGTAAGAAAGCCAGGCAAAAAATTTCGGCGTAATTCAAGGTATATTGAACGTCTCCCCTGCCCATCCATTGGCCCACTATGCCTTGGTTTTGAACGACTATTGGGGGTTTCATGAAGATTAATCGCTACACTTTTACCATAGAGTTGATTATTTAATCTCCCGCTAACAGCCAAGATTGTATCACGAATTGATTCTGCCTTCATTCTTCTAATCGACATGCGCTGAAGATAAATATTGTTTGGATCTTGCTCCATTGATTCTGAAGAAGGCACACTGGACATTTGATAAGTCGAACTCAAAACAAATTTGCGAATGAGTGACTTGACTGACCAATTGTTTTTGACAAAGTCTTGAGCAATAAAATCTAGGAGCTCAGGGTGACTTGGCAAGGCTCCCATTTGACCAAAGTCATCAACTGAAGAGACAATGCCCTGACCAAAAATGTGATACCAAATACGATTGGCCATGACTCGACTTGTCAGTGGATTATTTTCATCCAAAACTCTTTGTGCCCATTCGAGGCGGCCACTGCCTTTTGCATTGAGTGACGAAGGGTCAATGCCATCAATGAAACGACGAGGATTGGGTTCTTTACTCAAGTTAGTATGGAGGCCACGAATATAAACCGGTTCATCATAGCCTTTGCCATCAGATAAAGTTCTGACGTATTCAGGGATGGGCATTTTGTTAATTTCATTCCTAAAATTCAGCAAAGCTTGTTTGGCTTGAGGAGCTTTTTCAAAACTATTAGTCAGTAAGCCTGCTGTAAGTAAATAATCTAAAATACGATCATCACCTTGAGCTAAATTATTATGGCTCCAGTTTGTCAAAGCTTGATGCGCACGAGCCATCAAGAGCTCGATTTTTTGCTCTCGGCTTTCTACAGTAGGCAATGCTCCCCAGGGGCTTTGCATGTTCATTTCGAGTTTAGCAACATTAGCTTTTTCTATGGCTATGTAAGAGCCTTCGCGGTGGTGGTAGTGGTAGCCAAACTTAGTAGGTCGATTGGCCAAGCCATTGAGACGGACATCTATGTAAGCACGACTGCCTTTCCACAAATGTGTTGGAATACTAATGAGCTGCCATTCATCTGAATCAATGTTTTTATTGAGTACACTCGTTGTAGGACCGTAGCCCACCAACTCATAGTTATTGACAACCAAACTTACCGTAGTATTGCGCCCTTTAACTTTTAAATAAATGGGTTTGCCATCGAGGATTAATCTATCCGATTGGAGTGATCCGTCCATTCTAGAACCCAGATCACCAGCTGCCATACTATCTCCCACAAAAGATTGGATGATTTTATCTTTTGTGTTAGAGACCACGAATTCGCCTGTTTTCTTTGGATCTAAACCAAAACTCAAGCCATTTGAGGTCCATGTCCCCTTGGAGGATGAATTCAAGCCACCAATGGTCTCGCCATCAAGCTTAGTCATTTGTGCTAGTTGATTCCAATTTTTTTGAGAAGCTTGCTGATTTTGAATCACGGCAATATTTAAGGGGAAAAGTCCCGTATTGGCATTCTTATATTTTTCTTTAAGTCGTGTTTTAATCTCTGTAAGTTCTTCACTCAGTTCTCCGCCTACAGCAATCTTCTTCAGGTTTTTTTCCAAGTTGACTAAGTCATTTTTCCATACG
The DNA here is from genome assembly GCF_000170755.1 of Lentisphaera araneosa HTCC2155. Lineage (NCBI taxonomy): Bacteria > Pseudomonadati > Lentisphaerota > Lentisphaeria > Lentisphaerales > Lentisphaeraceae > Lentisphaera > Lentisphaera araneosa. The sequence continues at coordinate 26,773 of NZ_ABCK01000040.1, read as the reverse complement.
GGAATGAGAGCTTTTTTAATCTCTTCTTTTGATTTTTTTAAATTGCCAAAGTGTGGAGTAATTTTGTTCGGATTCACACTATTGCGCATATCGCGACGTGAACTGGCGATGATTCCATAAAGTGAGTAAAAATCTTTTTCTGCAACGGCATCAAATTTGTGGTCATGGCAACGGGCACAAGAAATAGTTGTGGCCTGAAAAGTCTTACCAATCACATCAATAATATTATCAAAAACGCGAACTTCATCAAGATGTAAATCGGGTGGACCATGGTGACCATCTGAGAGGTAAAAGAAACCGGGACCTTTGAGAGACTCGTTAGCACCCGTTTTTGGGTCTAAACGCGGCTCGATAATATCACCCGCAAAAGCTTCTAAAACCATTTGATTATAAGGAAGATCATCATTAAAAGCTCTTATGAGGTAATCTCGGTAGCGATCCACATGCGGCATGGTGTAATCCATTTCAAATGCTTTGGTTTCAGCATAGCGCATGAGGTCCATCCATTTACGTGCCCAGTGCTCACCAAAACGTGGTGAAGCCAATAGTTGATCAACGACTTTTTCGTATGCCTTGTCAGAAAGGTCTTTTTCGAAAGCTTCCTGCTCGGCCACTGTGGGGGGAAGACCCGTAAGGTCATAATAAACTCGTTTCAGTAAATCTCTTTTTTCAGCTTTGGCGGCGGGTTGCCAACTTTTTTCTTCCAATTTAGCCAGTATAAAATTATCCACGCCCTGCTTCGCCCAATTTTTATTCGAAACTTGAGGTGCTTGATACGATTTAATGGGTTTTAAAGACCACCACTGCTTACGTTTTTCTACATCATAAGCATGAGGATCAACTTTGGTACGTTCTTTTTTAGGGCGTGGGTCAGGTGCTCCTAAGCTTATCCACTTTTCAAAATCTTTAATTTGTTCCGCACTCAATTTATTTTTTGGTGGCATCGCCTCCACATCGGGTTTGTGATGTATCATATTAATAAGCAAACTCTCAGCCGCATTACCAGGTATGATCACCTGTCCTGTATCTCCACCTTTCTCCCAGCCCCATTTTGAGTCGAGGAGAAGTTCACCTTTTAATTTCTCAGAATCTATCGAATGGCATTTATAACAATGCTCTGCTAAAACGGGGCGAATTTTCTTTTCAAAAAATTCGAGATGCTGAGAACTTATTTGTTCGGCACTTAATAAAAAGGTAAAACTGAGTAAACAAAGTGGTATAAAACGGTTCATGTCATTCCTGATATAAAGTTTTTTTGATAGTTAAACCTATTCTCAATAAAATATATCAACACCTTTAAATGGACAAAAACTGATACTTTTTCCACAAAATAATAATTTTAAAAACTCTTGTGGGTTACTTTTGTACTATAAATTATTTCAATATATCTTGATTTATATAAACTCTGATACTATTCCTACCTTACAAGTATTAAGTTAAATTAATTAAGAAGATAAAGTATTGAATAGGTGATTTATGGAAGCACAGTTAGAAATATTAAGTGACTTACAAACCCGCTCATTTATTTATAAATTAGATACGAATTTGTGGCCCGTGTGGCATCACCACCCTGAATACGATATACTCCTCAACCTAAAACATACAGGTCATTATATTAATGGCGATTATATCGGCGATCTCAAACCAGGCACTCTCGTCATAACCGGCCCCAACCACCCGCACGCCTTTCACGCAAGCGATGCCGAATTAGATGAAGATAACCCCGATAAGCCCGCTATGGCTGTCGTTCAATTCTCTAAAGAATCCATGGGCTCAGCTTTATTTGATCGACATGAAACTAATCACATTGGCGAGTTTCTCAATGATGCTTCAAGGTCATTTGAATTCATAGGAAGAACTCGCGATCAAATTCATACACTGATGATCGATATGGATCAAATGGGTGATTTTCAGCGTTATACTCAAGTTATAAAAGTCCTCGATATCATGGCACGCGCTCCACGCAAAGATCGCAAGAAACTCGTGAGCCCCCTTTATACCCCCAACCTCAACCAAAAAACGGTCAGTAAAGTCGATCTCATTACTCAACATATATCCAATAATTTAGATCGAGCTATCAGCCTCGATGAAGCTGCAGAAATATGTATGATGAGCCCCAAGTCCTTTTCGCGCTTTTTTAAGCGTAACACAGGTAAAACCTTTGTTCATTACCTCAATGAATTGCGCATTGCGCAAGCTTGTCGACGTTTAAGTGAATCAAAAGATAGCGTGTCGAACATCTGTTATGATTCAGGCTTCAATACCCTATCAAATTTCAACCGTCGTTTCCAAGAGCTAAAAGGCATGACACCCCGCGAATACCGCAAAAAATTCCAAGATAAATAATAATATATAAGCTTAGGTTCATGATTTGCCTTACTATCCAAGGGCGATTCATCCAGTTTCACCATTAACTCTCAATATATAAAATGAACTTAAAATTTATTATATCAATAACACAAAACTGGCGTACTTAAAGATTGTGTTTATATTAATTTCATTGAATGAAATTATAAATGGCCATTTTTAATGATGAAACAAGTATTTACTCTCTGCCTACTCAATTTAGTCTTAAGTCTCTCTCTCTATTCAGAAAAATTTGAACCTCAGTTTTACGCCTTCCTCAATGGCATGCCTCCAGGAACGGCACCTGAGAAAGAAGCTGAAATACTCAAAAAACTGGGCTATGCAGGTGTCAGCCAGGTCTTTGGTCTCAATCAGCACATCGCCACAAGATCTAATACCTATCGTAAACACGGCCTAAAAGTCTTAAGTGTTTACTTAAATGCGGGTGAAAGCCCCTTCCCAACTGAGCACCTTAAGCCCTTGGCGAATCAGGGTTTCATGATTGAACTGACCTTACAAAAAAAATCACCCAAGATCATAGCCGCCATTCGTCAGACTTGTGATAAGATGGCCGCACTTGGTATCAAAGTAACGCTCTACCCCCATGCTGGTTTTGCTGTTGCCACCATTCCCCAAGCGATGGAGGTGATAAAGGAAGTCAATCACCCCAACCTCGGAATCACCTTCAATCTTTGTCATTTCCTCAAAAGCGAAAAGGCCGAAGACTTAGAAAAGACTTTGGACACTTGCGCGTCCCACCTTTTTTCCGTTACCACCAATGGTGCCGATATTGACGGCAAACATTGGCCGATGCTCATCCAAACTTTAGATAAGGGCAGTTTCCCTCAGGAACGTCTCTTTAAAAAACTTAAAGAACTCAAGTTCAAAGGTCCCGTCGGCCTCCAAGGCTATGGGATAAAGGGTGACAAAGCTGAAAATATCACCAAATCCATCAAAGCATGGCAGGATATCCTCAAACAGGTGAATACTTCAAACTAATCTAGTTCAGCAGCTTAAGCTTAAACCGCAAAAGATATAATTATTTTTTCTCTTCTTTGGGTTTTCTGAGCGTACTGATATAAACCGCTAGATCTTTGAAGTTTTTTTCGCTTAAAGCATAGTCTTTAAGCGTTTTTACCATGAGGTAGCCATGAGGATCTTTATCGGCGCTTAATCCGCGCTGGTTCTTGGCGAATTTATTCAATTCAGCTGCTATATAGCTCGCTGAAAGAATGTTGAGTTTTGGGGCCTTCATGGAATCATTACCTTGGCCATAATCACCATGGCAAGAGATGCAGTTCGCTTGCTTTTGGTAGATTTTTTCTCCAGCTTGAGCCGATTCGTTTTCTACGACTCCCCTCTTTGGTGCTTCAAGTTTTGAGAGGTACTGAGCAAGTAACTTGATTACTGATTCTTGCAGAGTTTTTGCCTGCTGAGACATCAGGCTAGCTACCGCATCAACTTTTGCATCACCGCCACGAATGCCTTTTTTGAATTTATGCAATTGTTCACTTATGTAGAGCGATGATTGGGAGGCAAGCGTCGGTGCATTGAGTAAATCATTTCCTTCTGCATTGAGCCCATGGCATTGAGCACACTTTTCTTTAAAAAGGGCTTTTGCGGGATGCACTCCGACATTCTACGCAGCAACTTGAAGTTCGATTTGAGATAATAACTGGTAGAGTCTCTCCAAGTTGAACCCTATAGTGCTTATGAGCGTTTCCTGTCGAACTCTCTTTAAGCCACAAACGGTAAACCTCTCAAGATTGTGATAGTTCTTCATCTTTGAAATCCCCGCTTCAGAGATTGAGCGGATGTTTCTCGCCAGCTGATAGTTTTCACTTTCATAAATTTCTTCTCCCAGAAGCTTCTTGCCCTTTGAACCGCTGATACTGACTAATTCCACTCCCTGTTCTATGGCGTAATCCAAATTCGTTGCAGAGCTATATCCATCATCAACACTGACCATCATAGCGGATTCTACAGTCATTTTTTTATTTTCCACAAGGCAATCTGCAAAGACTTTACTGTCACTGGTATTTCCAGATTCCAAAATGAAAGAAGTCAGAAAACCATTGGCACTAAAAGCAAAGTTTGGACGATAACCAAAAACTGTTTCACGACCGCCTTTTTTGATAAAGGCAGCGTCGTCATCACTCATACTGTAAATTTTTCTTGCCGTCTTGGCATCGTAGTCCTCAGGAGCCATCTTAAAGCGGTGCTCAACCATCAAAACTTTATCAATAAAGCGAGAAAAATCTTCATCAAGCATCGAGGACTTTATACTGCTACAGTGCTGTTTGATTTTAGGTAGAACCTTTTCCAGGCGTGTTATAAATTTTCGACACCTCGGCAAAAGTTCTTGTGTATAAGACTTATACCTCATTTTCTTGGCTCCTTTCTTCCCTTTAAACATCGAAATCACAAAATCCAATTTACTCATATCATCACAGTAATTCTGTAGACGTTTGAGAGGGATTCCTCTACGTTCAAGGCAAGGGAGCTTATCATGTACTTTCTGAATATTTTTCATAACTTTACAACTAAGGTTCTTCAGTAATGCACTATCAACCGGCCAGGACGAATCGGCTTTGATGGCTGTGGAATCAATGATTACTGCTGAGAAATCATCTAAGTCACATGCTTTGACACAGTTCAAAATAGCTTGATGAAAAAGTGTAAGGGTATGTTCAGAAAGTGCAGAAATCTGTTCATGAATCGTATTGCGTGAAGGGAACTTCCCGATGCCTAGGCGCCCGATAAATTGATGTAATGAACTGTTCTCACATAACATGCTATAGCCGCGTTCCCCGTAACAATTATTATAAAAGTGACGGGCTATGAACAAGGCAACCACTAATTCCGCTGGTGGATGCTTTTTGGTATTGCCATTTTTAAATTCGCGATTTTTAGTAGCGGCCCTATCCATACTCAACTGGAATTGATCACTCTCAATCGCTTTTCGGATCCCTTCAAATTCAGGAAGAAGTATGATTTCCCCCGCAATCTTCAGCGGACCGCTTAAAATTCCTGCCGTTTGTTGTAGTTCCCCGATGAAATATTCGGAAAAAAGAGTATCGTTCATGATGAATTCCGCCTGCTATTTGTTTTTGTAAAGAACTACAATATAGCATTTTAGGCGGAATTTTTTACAAATAAATACATTTTAAAGCTATTATTTATGAGCCTCTTGAATGAACTGTCGGAGTGCATCTTGCGGGATCCGCAAAGGCGGATTCCGCAAAAACGAGACATGCTAAAAGTAAACTTTGTTTGAGCAAAGTTTAAGCCTTTTGATAAGTGAAGATGCCCTCTTTGAGTTCTTTGGTGCTATCACCAAAACTATTCACTGGAATGTCCATAGATTTCAAAATACTCAAATAGAGATTGTTGAGACGTTCACCATCACGACGGAAATAGGAACCGTGTTTCACACCCATATTCTTACCACCAGCTAATAAGGTTGGTACATTTTTTACATTGTGAGTGGTACTGCAACCACTACCGAAAAGCACCAGTGAATTATCTAATAAATTAGAATCGGCTTCTTTTGTCTTCTTCAAATTTTCTAGGAAGTAGGAAACTTGTCCACTGAGGAATTGATCATATTTCGCGAAGTCCATCTGACCTTTCTTGTCTTTGGCATGAGAAAGCCCATGGTGATCCTTACTCAAACCTAAACGCAATGGGAAAGTATTTGAAATACCCATACCATCCTCACGGTTGAGCATGAAGGCAACTGAACGAGTGATATCCGCATCGAAAGCTAGAGTAATCACATCAAACATGGTCTGATAGAATTGCGCGGGATCTTGCTCGAGATCATAATCAAAATCTAAGTGACTAAAATCTTGTTGTTTAAGGGGAATATCGATCCATTTTTCTGATGTTTCGAGGCGTGATTCCAATTCACTGAGTGAGGTCAAATACTGATCCATTTTCTCTCTATCAGCTGAACCCAAACGCTTATTAAAATCGCGAGAGCTATCGAGTACCGCATCGACAATTTTCATTTTCTTTTTCAAGAGAACGCGCTGTTGTTCCATGGAGTCTTTTGAGCTTAAGAAAAGGCGATTGAAGACATTCCGGGGGTTATTCTCTGCGGGAATTGGCTTACCTTCATTATTGTAGGCAATCGTACCTGTTCTCGATAGGAAACCTACACCATTATCAATTGATAAAACTAAAGACGCTTGGCGACAATGTTTCTTAGTATGCTGGGCAATCACCTGATCTAAAGATATCGTATTATACGTACCTGGTTTAGGGTCGTGAAATGGTGCACCAGTGAGCCACATATCAGAACAAACGTGTGGATCCGATAGGATGGCATTTTTGTGACCGAAACCACCAAACATCGACACTTGACTACGCAGTTTCTCAAAGGCTTTAGTCGATTCGTTAAATTTAAAATTGCGCCCTGTTTCTGAGGGGTACCAATTCCATTGATCTATTTTGTTTTTTTCTTGGGGATGAGACATGCCATTGGCGGTATAAAGCGCACAAAAACGCTTGGCTCGATTCGATTCTTTCAGGACTTCTTCACCCATAATTTCTAGTATGGGCAGAGCTAGGCTCACGCCTACGAAACCTTTTAGTACTGAACGTCTATTTAATTTTGTCTTCATAATTCTCAGTTCCTTACTTTGTATTAAAAATGTGACTATTTACGACGAATTTCAACAAATCTCTGGTCTTATAACCAGAGTCTGCGAGTCGGACTGAGCTCTCTTTCAGGAAAGCCACTTCGTCAAAATTGAGGCTGCGACCCGTTGCGTAAATCGCTAAATGTTTCATGAAGCTAAAGGCGACTTGATCCATGCGGTCTTCAATGAGATATTTTTTCATCTCGTTCAAGTCATTCACTTCTGTGCCATCGGGTAATTCACTATCTGCTTCGTAATTGGCTTTGAGGTAACCACCTGCATCAAACATCTCAAATGGAATGCCCCAGGAATCGATCTTTTTGTGACAATTTTTACAGCCCTTTTGATTTCTGTGAGCCTCTAATTTTTGACGCAAAGTCAAAGTTTTATCTTCTTCGTCAATATTGGGAACATTTGGTGGTGGCGTGCCCGGAGGTTCCGCTACAATCTTTTTAGCCACCCAAGTACCGCGCTTCACTGGGTTCGACTCGTGACCATCTGATAAGCCCGTTAAAATACTCGTCTGCGTAAAGAGGCCACCACGGTTTTTATCAGTAAGATTAAGTCTTTGGAATTTTAAACCCTGCGGATTTTTATTGGGAATATTGTAGTACTCCGCAACAATGTCATTACCCATTGTGAAGTCAGAATGAATAATATTGCTCAGTTCTAAGTTCTCTTGAATTAGGTGATTGATAAACTCAATAGGTTCCTGCCTCAGGTGCTGTTGCATGCGCTTAGTAAGTTTGGGATAAAGTTTATTATCCACTTTAATCGAATCAAATTTATCCAACATCAACCAATCGCGAGTGAAGCGTTCTGCGAAGTTCGCAAAGCGTGGATCGTTGATCATCGCATCCACCTGCTTAGTTAGGTCTGCACTAATCTTATTCTCTTTGGCTTGGGCCATAAGTTCGCTATCTGGCGGACTATTCCATAAGAAATACGATAATTTAGCCGCTAGCTCACGATCATCGAGCTTTTCTTTTTCTGGAGAATTTGAATGCTCGGTGATAAAGAGGAATTGCGGAGAAGTTAAAATGACTAAGAGTGAATCTTTGACACTCTCACGGAATTCATTGCTCTCTTTGTAAGTATCTTGCCAAATTTTATAGGCTACCGCCAAGTCTCTTTCACTGACTTTGCCGCGATACGCTCGGAACATGAAATTCTGAATTATTTCTTTGGCATACTTTTCTTTATTCTCGCTATTCGCTGAAGGGATAAAGATGGATTGATGTGATTTTGTCGGCCAGGTTTCATAATAAGGTCCTTCAAATTCGACTGACTTAACAATCAGTCGCGGCACATCAATTTCAGTCACATAATCATGGCGCAAACCAATTTCACGAATACCTGCCAAATAGTTGGCGTTGGCTTTATTGAGCACAGGGCTTGGAAAATCATTGATGCTTCCCACAAAATCATAAGATTTAAACTCATAGGAATCGACGACTTGACTTGGAGCAATTTCATTGAGCGTACTGCCATCATCACGACGGAAACCCATTTGTAAATTCACTAGTGGATTGCGCTGCTCAAAAGTCGTAAATAAGTGATAATTATCATCATTTGTATTCAAAGGACTAATACTTAGAGAATCGAGTCGAAGTAACTTGTTTGGCATGATTTTTACAGGGTACTTGCCTTTTGCTAACCTCAACACCTTAAGCCCTTCCTGAATTTCACTGGCTTCAGAAATATCATTCAGTAAGCGTTTAACAATAAGCTTCTCCTTATTAAAATAAGTGAACTCCGCACCATCAAATCGACTCTCAAAACCTTTGCGATTATAGATAATTAAAGAACTGACTTGAGTCGGTTTATCAAACTCAATTTTAATCCAAGGGCTATCTTCCTGTTGAGTGTGACCAAAATTATCAAAGTTCCCATCTGTAAATTTATCCGCACCCATGGATTTAGCATATTCAGAACTCATGGTGATAAGTGGCTTTTTAATTTTTTTATTTTTACGGTCGTACACTTCGATTTCTGAAAGATTTATATATTTATCTTTTCCAGGAACTTGAATTAAAATCGAACTTACATCTTTTCTATCTGAACCTTGAACATTAATTTTATTGCCATTTTTACCGCCATTTTCTGCCTGGAGAGGAAGGACGAAAGTCTGACTTCCTAATTTCACGTTCAAATTAGTCGCTTTAGCCTTAGGGAGATATTTAATATCTAACTGATAAATCCCTTCTTCAGGAATGATAAGTTCACTCTTAGCTGTGTTATCTGCATATATGCTTTGAGTACTTACATTGTCTTCAATAACAGGACTGCCTTTCTTCAAAATTAAGCTGTCTCTAAATTTGGCTGCAGTCACTTTTACTTTGAAATTGCCTGTAGTCGGTAATTCACGCAAAGAAATCTTAAAGCGTGGTGACCAAACAATTGTCGGAGACCAAGAGGCCTTGGCAGGAATTGAAGGTCGCATCAGCATCCCTTCATCTGAAAAATTAATTGGATCGCCTTTGGGGTATGGTGCACGTGGACCACTTGTACCGGCAAAGACCGCATGATAGATGCTATCGAAATCACGCCACTCTCGTACTGTAGAGTTACCTTTGTAACCTTCGATAAAACGATACTGGCGCTGCATTTTGTAAGGCTCAAAAGCAAAAGGTTTTTGAGGTACTGGTTCAGTAACTAAAAAGTTTTTAAGCTCGAACTGTTTACTTCCTGCTCCCAAAATTAATTTATCCGCAATAGGCTCTTTATTGATTTCATCCCCAAAATTAACTTTGAAGTTCTGAATCTGAGGTTTTTCGTCGGGATTGACGACAGCTAGATCTAAAGCCTTTTGCGCAATCGAGAAATAAGTCTCCATTTGCATTGGTGATAACTGCATGGATTTACCATCATTGGTAAAACCTTCTGCAGATACAGCATCATCGGGTAAAGTCCGTCCGACATTTTCATCTAAACTCAATAAGTCGCGAAGTGTATTTCTATACTGACTCTTAGTTAAACGACGTACGGAGCCATTCTTTTCTGCCGCACGCAAGCGTCCCGCATCTAAATTTTCACTAATCCACTTTGTGAGCATGAGGCGTTCAACGGCGGAGGGTTGCTTGCTATCTTCGGGAGGCATGACTTCATCTGAATCAAGCGGCATTGTCAAAACATGCTGCATCTTCTCCCATGAAAAGAGTTTTTTACCGGAAAAATCATTCGCTAATTGATCAATACGAAAACCACCCTTCTGCTTTTTTTCGCCATGGCAACGGATACAGAACTTCTCTAAGATGGGCTGTATGTTCTCTTCGTAATGGTCGGAACTAGGGGCTTCTTGACCATGGGTCACAAAACTTCCCAACATCGCAATAAGACCGAAGTATTTTTTGTTTTTCATCATTTTTAAATCACCTAAAATTTTCTTTCTAAAGATTATCAAATTATTTACTCATCGTTAACAGTCAGAACCAAAATAAAGACAGACTTGACTAGCGTTTACCGAAAAGTTTAAATTTTTGTGCTGAATTCCAAAGCATAATATGCTGATCCAAATATATATCTTACATATATCAAAGCTTGAAATATATAAATTCTCAGAGCCTACCTAAAAGTATAAAAAAGAACAATCATTATACAAATCAGTACGCCAGATAAGCTTTTATAATTCCCCACCCCTTTCCAGGCTTCGCCTTGGAGAGCTTCAAAAGGTGTTTTCCAATAAAGCTTCTCACTTTCTACCGTATGTTCATGGGGGTTTAAAGTGGATATAATACCAATTAAAATCATATAAAAGGCACAGAGATAAAAGGCTTGCATAAGGAAGGGAACTTCACTCCAAACGGGAATCGTGATCCCAGTAAAACTAAAGATCATCAAGACTAATGAAATCACAAAGCCCAGCGCCAAAGAGGTCACGGCGGCTTTTGCCGATGCTTTTTTCCAGAAGACACCCATGACAAATACTGCCGTAATTGGTGCCGCAATATAGCCAATCAAAGTATTGAGTCCTTGAATGATACTACCAAAGCGATCCAGCTGTAGAGAGATAATGATGGAAATAATTGTCGCGGCTACACAGGCAATTCGTCCTACTTTCACGAGGTGCTGATCGTCAGCATCTGCTTTAAAGCGCTTATAAATATCGTAGCTCACCAAGGTTGAAATCGAGTTCAGTGCTCCTGAAACCGTACTCATGAGAGCTGAAAGAAGAGCCGCAGCCACCACGCCTTTGAGCCCCACGGGGAGAAGTTCGCGAATCATCACCGCATAAGTTTGACTCGAATCAATCACTTCTTTACCATCCACTAACTTTGTGGGCATGGCTGACTCAGGAATAATTCCTTGCTGGATAATAGCGTAAAACATCAAACCTGGAAGTATGAAGATGAACACAGGAAGTATTTTAATAAAACCTGCAAAAATTGAGCCCACTCGAGCGTGATTTTCATCTTTAGCTCCCAAGACACGCTGAACAATCGTTTGATCGGCACACCAATACCAAATACCTAAAACGGGAAAGCCCAGCAAAAAAGCATACCAAGGGGAATGCCCACCGCTTTTGAGCATACTCAGTTTACTATCTATCACTTCTCCACTATCGTTTTTAATCTGTGCATGACTAGTGATCAAATCAATCACACTTTCACCACTGCTCCCTAACTTCGTCCAACAAAAATAAGTCACAAAACACGCTCCGAGCAAGAGAACAATCGTTTGGATAGATTCCGTGAGCACCACAGCCATCAAACCACCCACAACAGTATAGATACCAGTAAGTATAGCTACGCCAATAACGCTATAAAGAATCGGAAAGCCAAACATACCCTTGAGCACTACCGCACCTGTATACAAAGCAAAGGCAATGTGAATCGCTATGGCAGAGACCACTGACATGACAGCCAGCCAATCTCGACAAGTTCGCGAGTAACGCTTCTCCAAAAAGTCAGGCAGGGTCGTAACTTTTGAACGGATATAAAAAGGCGCAAAAAACACCCCTAGAATCACTAAAGTGAAGACCGCCATCCATTCGTAATTGCCCGAAAGTAGCCCTTCGTCAAAACCCGTTTGAGCCAATGAAACGAGGTGGACAGTGGAGATATTGGTTGCGAAGAGCGCAAGACCAATGGCCGGCCACTTCAAGGTTCCACCAGCTAAGAAATAATCCTTTGCAGATTCCTCCTTATTTTTATTGCGCATTCCCGCCCAACAACCTACCGCTATAATACCGACGATATAAACAATAATCACCCCAATGTCGATTCCGCCGATGCTATTGACTGCTTCGGCATTGACATCCATATCAATTGAATTTTCCATGATCGCTCCTTAAATAGCCACGCGGATATTATCCGCTTGAAGGCATTTCAAATCGCTGCTCGCACCGATTTCCTGAGGTGTTATATAGCGCCCATCTACAATCTGGCAGGGATGAACAAAATGCTCTTGAAGGTGAGGAATGTGTTCGAGGAACAAGGCTTCATGTCCCATGGCAATATGATTGAAGAGCACCAAGTGTTGGTGAATTTGTCCCATGTCACCCACGTGAGGCACAACGGGAATATTGAACTTTCGACTCATTAAAGAAATCAGTATAAACTCACTAATGCCGCCCACTCGCACTGCATCCACTTGATTAAAGTGCATCGCATTCGATTGCAGGTAATTCTTGAAAATAACGCGATTGGGCACGTGTTCGCCGCAAGCCACTTTCACGGGTGAAATGGCACGAGCCAAAGTTTGGTGTCCTAAGATATCATCTGGATGCGTCGGTTCTTCGATCCAATAAGGATTCATATCCTTCGCTTTCATCATAAACTCAATAGATTCCTGCAACTGCCACTGCTGATTACAGTCAAGCATCACAGTGGCTGCATCACCAGCGCATTCGCGTACCATATAAGCACGGCGCAAATCGCGCTCGTGATCAGGAGATCCCACTTTGAGCTTCATAGAAGTAAAGCCCGCAGCCATACTCTTTTTGATATTATCGCGTACCTTTTGATCAGAATAATTAAACCAACCAATTGAGGTATCGTAACCCTGATAATTGTCCGTCAAAACATTTTCACGCTTGTGACGATCAATCACATGCGAATTCAGAATCACTCGAGCCTCCTCTTTGCTCAGTACATCTTCCACATAAGAGAAATCTAAAAGCTGAATTGTTTCTTCCGTCGAAAGATCTAACAAGAGCTTCCACAGAGGCACAGCTTTTTTCTTAGCCCAAAGATCAAAACAAGCGTTGGTAATAGCCCCCAAAGCTAACTGAACCACGCCCTTATGAGGACCAATCCAACGAAATTGTGTGTGATTCGAGAGCTTGCGTTGAAACTCACCAAAATCTGCCATCAATTCATCGATTTCTTTACCAACGAGTTCTTGCGCTAAAAACTCAATGGCCTGACAAACGAGTTCGTTACCCGCTCCCACCGTAAATGCTAAACCACTGCCCTTCTCTTCGCCATCAGTGTACAACTCGCACACTGCATAAGAATACACCGCATCGAGGTGAACCGCATCACTTCCCGCTCCTGGTCCCAAGGGAAAACGTGCATCCCGAGCCACTACTTTTGTAATTGTTAAACTCATTAAAAATCCTTAATTTTCTTTGTTTGCTTAACAATAAGCAATAAGATGGACTTAACTTTCGAATATAGATGATCGTTTTTTATACAAAAATATTTATTTTATGCTTATAATTAAATATGATAAAATAATAAGAAAGAACTTTTTATGAACTTACTAGAACGCTACGGCATCCGCGAAGGCGACCAAGCCAGCCTCCACAAGTCCTTACCCGTCATCGGTCGACGCGTCATTACTCAAGTACTTGAAGAAGCAATTTTTCCCCATAGCATGCCTTTCTTCCAAGCCATCTATGTAGAGAAAGGCGAACTGGAGTGGTGGGTCGATGGGCATTTCTACCACCTCTCACCAGGTGATCTCATTTTGGTTAAACCTTATGAAACTCAGTCTTCCTTAATGGGGCGCCTTCCCCTTGGAGAACGTTATTTTTTACAATTCAACCTCTATGAAAAGCACGATGATATTAGCCCTGAAGAGTTTTCATTTATCACTAAGACTCTTTCCGAATTCATCCCTCGCGTCATTTCTCCCGGAGAAGAATTTAAACGTCCTTTTTTGAAACTAATTGAGGCTCACCGCAATCAGGATGAAATGAGCACCATGATCTCCAAGGCTCAATTTTACGAGATTTTCACCTGCCTTTATCAAGCTCAACAATCTTACTTAAAATCCGTTAAAGTTGAACACTCCGCAGCCTTAAGCATGATCAACACCGTAGACCATTATATTCTCCAGCACTTTGATCAAGTCATCACGAGTTCGAATCTCGCTCGCCTGTTTAACTTGAGTGAAGTTCATTTTCGCCGAAAATTTCAAGCGGTGAGTTCCATGTCACCCATCAAATATGTCGCTAGTAAAAAACTCCAAGAAGCTCGACGCCTACTTACCGAATCAAAGTTCAGTATTGGAGAAATTGCTCTCGAACTCGCCTTCTCTAGCTCTCAACACTTTTCTTCTGCCTTTACCAAAGCCTTTTCCTTGAGTCCTCGCGAATACCGCAATGAAGTGAAAAATGCTCAAACTCAACTCCCTCTCAAAAAAGTCTCTGATGTGGCCGCCGCCATCGCCTCAAAATTCCCAGGAAAATAATTCAGAAGCTGAAACAAGACTCTTTTTCTAGAGTTAGATCATATTGAATGAATTGAGGAGATCCTAACAATGAACATAATTACCCATAAAGCGGGGCAAAGCCCCATAAGCGCTAATCAAAATTTACATTTACAAATCTTAAATTATATTGAAATGATATTATTTTCATTAAATAAAGGTTAGTACTTAATATGGATATAGATGGCTTAGTTCGGTCTGATTGGGATTATTTTAAAACATTCCTTCCTGATGGTTGGGATGGTATGATGGCGGAAACTGGAATGCTAAAGTTCGGACGAAAATTTTCAGGCGAAGATGGCCCTTCGAAGCTTCTAAGAACATTACTAATTCATTTGGGTGGGAACCTCTCTTTACGCTCAACATGCGCCTTGGCAAAAGAGGGCAATATTATTGACGTTAGTGATGTAGCATTACTCAAAAGGTTACAAAAATCAAGTGAGTGGTTCAACTGGTGCACTACGCAACTATTGGATAAAATGAAGCCGAAAAACCCGCAGGGACTTCCTGAGCAAGAAGAATATAATTTCAGATATGTTGACGGCTCTATTGTCAGGGAGCCAGGAGCAACAGGATCCACATGGATGCTTCACTACTCCATGAATGCAAAAACCTTAGCACCAGACGAGATTACTATAACGGATCAAAAAAAAGGAGAATCACTTAAGAATTATTCCGTTAAACCAAATGACGTTTTCATTGGAGACCGTGTTTATCCACGCAGAAATGGCATTATTCATGTCCATTCCAATGGAGGCTATATTCTTTGTCGCTTCCCTCCTAGCCTTACCCCTTTACATAACGACAATGGTACGCCTTTTAAACTCTTGTCGAAATTACGGAAATTGAAACTCGGAGATATCGGTGAATACAACGTTGTTATAAAACACAATGAAGGTCAAATAAACGCTCGAGTTTGTGCTATGAAAAAAGATCATGAAAGTACTTTAAAAGCTCAAAAAGCGATTCATCGGAAAGCCAGTAAAAACAGTCGCAAAGGAAGCACAAGACCGGAAACTTTAGAGTATGCAGGATATATTTTAATCTTAACTACATTGGCTGAGTCTGTATCACCCGAAAAAATCCTTAATATTTATCGTAGCCGATGGCAAATAGAGCTTCTATTCAAGCGCTTAAAATCAATTATAGGTGCGGCACCCTTATACAAAAAAAATGATATAGGAATGAGGAGTTGGCTCGCAGGAAAGATTTTAGTAGCAACATTGATTGAGTATATAATTCGCTGCGGCGAAGATTTTTTTCCCTGGGGATACCCCATCAAAAAAACTATCCAAAACTAACAGTGCTAGATCATTATGGCGAGAAAGAGAGTTTTTATATTCCATAGTTTTACAGACTATACTTCCAGCGATATCACTAAGAAAGGTTGTGGTGAATTGGATGAGAATTCGCGAAACACTCAAAGAACCTCCACGTACACGTAAACTGCAAATAGACACAGTACAGAATGATTTAAAAGCTTCTGGTTAGCGCTTATGGGGCAAAGCCCCCAGTCGCCTGGTTAAGGGTCTTGCCAGACAGGCGGACAAAAATTATTAGCCCATACGGCAGTATCTTGCAGGGAGAACTCGAGAGGGACAGCGTACATCTCGTGTGCGAAGCACCATGCCTGTGGGTGATCGTGTACATTTTTTAGTAGGACTCCTCGGCCAACCGAGGTATTTATACATGGGCCTCCGCCCCACACCCCGCTCAAGGGTACTTGCACCCTTGATAATCCCAACACTCGGAGCTTCGCTCCAGCGCTTACCTAAAAATCTGATATTCATTTCTGCAGCAAATGCATACTGGAAATCATATAAAGTTTATTTGCCTCTACGACAGTAGCTCCAGTGGCCGCTACGATAGTGAAACTGTCTCACTCGTGCTCCTGTTCAACAACTTAATCACCGCATATTTTGCGGTGATTAAGTTGATTTTGCGGGGAATAAATTGCCAAGATAGTATGAGAAGGCAGCCCTTGGCAAAGTCCACTTGCTAGCAGACCTTGCCTGACATTAATTAAGTTACCACCAAAATTAACGGAGAACTGCCATGTCTAAAATTACTATCACTGTACTTGAAATCACAATTGGAATGGACCTCGGAAATCAAAAACACGATATTTGTGTATTAAATTCCGAAGGTAAAATCGTCGAACAAGCAAAGATTGAAAATAATCTGGAATCGTTAAGTGTATATTTTTCGAATTATGAACGCCCTCATAAAATCCGAGTAGCTCTAGAAGTAGGAAGTAGCTCTTTATGGATATCGAGCAAACTCAAAAGTATGGGCTTCAATGTAATTGTAGCAAATGCTCGTAAGCTTCGAATGATATGGGACAGCACGAATAAGTGCGATGAAAAAGACGCTGAAAAGATAGCACGGGTAGCCCGAATGGATCCATCACTTTTGTACGGCATCCAACACCGAAGTATGGACTCTCAGCAAGTGCTTACAGTGTTGCGTGCTCGTGAGCATTTTGTGAAGATGCGAACCCAAACGATGAATTCATTAAGGGGTATACTAAAGAGTTTAGGAGTTAGTGATCTCCCTAAGTGCGAAGCTAATCGTTTCAGTGAAAAGATGTATGAGTATGTATGTGATGATTTATTGCCAACTTTAGGTGAGATGCTATACGAATGTCAAGAACTGACTGATCGAATAGAGAGGTTGGATGATCGAATTGAACTGATTAGTGAAGAGTCTTGTCCCGAGGCTCAGCACCTGCGTCAGATTCCTGGAGTGGGACCAGTTACTGCCTTGGCATTTGTTTTAACTATTGATGATCCAACCCGTTTTAATAAGAGTCGTGATATAGGTGCTTTTTTAGGTCTAACTCCAAAGCGGGACCAATCGGGAGAAAAAGATAAACAACTAAGAATAACAAAGCATGGAGATAGGTACTTGAGATCATTACTGGTTATTTGTGCTCAACATATTTTTAGCGATAGATCCCCGGATTCTGATTTGAAGAGGTACGGACATCGAATTGCCTCACGAGGTGGTGGCGCGGGGAGAAAAAAAGCAAAAGTAGCCATAGCTAGGAAGCTAGCTGTTTTAATGCATCGACTTTGGGTCAGTGGCGATAATTATGAACCACTCCACAAACAGGCTTTAAAAAAAGCATCATGATTATCCACCAATCCAGCCAACCTCCCCAATATTTCTTATAATCACAATTAAGGAAGAAATTTAAAAAGAAAAGAGTTTATCAAATGTCTTATGCGATGACTGCGGAGCACCAGCAGAATGATAGGTTTGCCAGACCTTGTTGAAAGTTCGTTGCCAAGATTGCAGCATCAAATAGGATACAATCATGCATCGGACTAGGCAGTCCATAAAAGAATGCGAATGGAAGCAAGACAATTTGATGGCATTTGAAAACTGGTTTTCTCAATTCTCAGAAAAATATAACTTTAATGCAAACCGTAACTTGTAAATGCCTTCTCATGGAAGCTAGTGCTTGGCGTACCATTGTCAAGTCCTGAAAAATAGTTGTCACTTTTGTTTATGTTAATTGACTAATATTTATGCACATTGTGTTTCATGAACAACACTTGGAAATGAATATTCCAAAGCTGTATGAGGGCGACAATTATTGTATAAGTAAATAGCCTGCTTAATTGCTTTTTTAGCATCTTTAAAGTTCTTAAATGTTTCGCGTAAATGATATTCATACTTCAGTATTCCGTTGACTCTTTCAGCTTTTGAATTTTCATAGCAATGGTTTTCTTCAGTCATACTGACAGGAAGATTTCTATTCGTCAAGATTTCAATGTAATCGTGACAGCAGTACTGAGACCCACGGTCAGAGTGATGGATGGGGTATGACCCTTTTGGGAGACTTTTTAAAGCCATCTTTAATGCTTTGATACATCCTACAGCTTCTAAACTCTCTCCCACATTATAAGCAATAATTTTTCTAGAGAAGGCATCTGTGATTAACGCTAGATAAACAAAGCTTTTTGCAACTCTGATGTATGTTATATCACAAACCCACACCTGGTTAGGTGCGGTAACACCTTATCCTTTATTAGATTTTGTAGACTTTAAAACGATGCCTAGAGTCAGTAGTTCGACAGTACTTCCTCTTTCTTTTGATTAATAGGCGTTCTTCGCGAGCTATATCGAATAAGCGATCTCGTCCTATCTGTATAGAATTCTCTTTGAAGTTATCTACTAACATATTCTGCAGCTTTCGAATTCCGAGCTCAGATTGAATGCAACGTTGTTCTTTAATAAGATCGATCACAAGTTTTCTATCTACTTCTTTTTTGGTGCTTAAAGATTTATTTTTATAGAAATTTTGCCGACTCATATGGAGGTGATTACAAAGTTGTTTAACAGTAAAGTGGCTATTCATTGATCTGACTCTTTTGACCGCTTCACACCGACTTTTTTTTTGAAGGCTTCTTTATCAGATACGCCGAACTCATCACAAGCTATATCAAAGTAAGCTTTATTCATAACATCACTTATCGCTAGTTCGGTTACTGTTTTCTCTAACTCAGCAATATGCTTTTTAAGAGCTTTAATCTCATCAATATCATTTTCTGTTTCCACTTTAATCACCTTTGGTAATAAGTCTGTTCTACCATACTTTTTGACCCAGGCTCTTACTGTACAAGAGCCTGATATCCCATAAGCTTGGCTCGCTTCTCCACAGCTTATAAATTTACCTTTGGAGATCTCGTTTACCACTTTTTGTTTAAATGATTCACTATATCTTATTGTATCTTTCATAGGTTTTTCCTATTTTAGATGACAACCTATATCAGGACAAGACAATATTCACTGAAAACTGCCAACTGAATACTTATCTTTACTTTCTACGGTAATAGACTGTTGGCATTTTTGAGCTTGGCGAGGACATTTTTTGCAATTCGACAAAGTTTTCCTCGGCCCAATCTAGCCACTTCTTAGAGAGCTCTGTCACTAGTTCTGGCATTTTTGCCGCCAAGTCATTTTGTTCGAGTCGATCTTCATTGATATTATAGAGTTCCCAGACTTTTTTATAATTCACCCAAACGGCTTTCCATTGCCCTTGCCTAATGGCGCGATTGCCTTCGTGTTCAAAATAAAGAACGCGTTCGGGCGAATCTTTTTTTAAGACTTCCAGCAAACTTTTGCCCTGCAGTGGATAAAGTTCTATACCTTTAAATTCTTTCGGATAAGTAGCACCTAAGGTGGAGTAAATTGTCGGCGCTAAATCCATGACATGGGCGGGGCTATGATCAAAGCCTTTTTTGGCTTTGATAAATTGGGGGGCATACATGATAAAAGGCGAAGAAATACCCCCTTCGTAGCTATAATGTTTATATGACTGCAGGGGTGTGTTACCCAAATTGGCCCAGCCAGTTCCGTAGCTATGAAAGGTCTTTTCCTGACCAACCTGAGCCAGTTCGTCAGCTTTATACAATTTATTTTTGGGATAAGGATTATCATCAAAACCATGGGGATCCCATTCGGCACAGGCACCATTATCCGAAAGAAAGAAAATAACTGTATTCTCGAGTTCATTATTCTTTTTCAAATCACTCAATACCAGCGCGATATTTTGATCCACATTTTCGACCATGGCCGCAAAAGTCGCCATGCGTCGAGCCAAATCTTTTTGACGATCACTATCTAGACTCTTCCAAGCAGGGATTTGCTTACCGTAATACTTGGAATCCTTGTTGCGATTATCGACTTTTGCCACGAGCCCACGTTCGGGTAAAGTTAGCGCCTGATTGACTAGCCCTAAATCTTTCATTTTTTGCAAACGTTCTTGCCTGAGTTTATCCCAGCCCTTTTCGTAAGTCGGCACGTACTTATCAATTAAATCTTTGGGGGCCTGAAGTGGAAAATGTGGCGCATTGTAAGCTAAATATAAGAAGTAAGGTTTTTCCTCTTGCCGTGCTTCATTTAAAAAGCTAAGTGCGTAATCCGTGATGGCGTTGCTCGCAAAAAATTTCCCGGGGCGTTGATTGACTTTAAAACCTTTTTCTGGCATCGAGTGATAGAGCTCGGGCATATAAAAATCGGCGTAGTCATGAAAAGGCCCATAAAAGCGATCAAAACCTCTACTTGTGGGCAAGCAATCCTGACCTTTCAAACCTTTGAGGTGCCATTTACCCGCTAGATAAGTTTTGTAGCCGGCGCCTTTTAACACCGAGGCAATAGTCATACATTTGTCATTCAAAAAGCCTCTATAACCCGGCTTGCCCTGATCTTTCGTCATAAAACCCACACCCGTCTTGTGCGAGTATAAACCCGTGAGTAAAGAAGCTCGGGTGGGACAACAACGAGCCGAATTATAAAGCTGTGTCATTTTAATTCCCTTAGCGCCAAGGCTATCGATGGCGGGAGTTTGGATTTCTCCCCCATAACTCGATAGATCAGAGTAGCCTAGGTCATCCACTAATATCAGAATCACATTCTGTTTTTGTCCCATTAAAGTCGTAGAAATTAAAACGAGCAGTAAAGCCACATACTTATTCATTTAATTATCCTTTTTTAATTCGGTCGTAAATTCAAAACTTAAAGCCTTAATTTCGGCGATTGTATACGATGATTTATAGAGGCTACTGCCCAAGCCAAAGCCATCGGCTCCGGATTCTTGCCATTCTTTGATATTTGACTGGTCGACACCGCCTACGGCTAAAACTTGTGTGCCCGCTGGCAGAATTGCTTTTGCTGCTTTGATAAAGTTTTTTCCTACTGAGTCAGCAGGAAAGAGTTTGAGGGCATCTGCGCCGGCATCCAGAGCTGTAAAACATTCGCTGATGGTCATCACGCCTGGATAAGACTGCATACCCAATTTTTTTGTCTCTTTAATGACTTCCGGGTTCACATTAGGAGAAACAATGATCTTTCCTCCAGCCTCTTTGACTTTTTGAGCTTGCTCAACAGTAATAACCGTACCGGCGCCCACGAGCATTTTACCCGCAAAAGCGTCAGCAATAAGTTTTATACTCTCGTAGGGCTCTGGTGAATTCAGTGGTACTTCCACACAGCGTATGCCGCCATCATATAAAGCTTGAGTCACCTCTAAGGCTTCTGATGGCTTGACGCCACGAATGATGGCGATCAGTGGCATTTCTTTTAAAAATTTATTCATTGTTTTCTCCACAAATTTTTTCTATCCCTCTAATCGTCGCTGTCTCTGAGGGGAATTGTTTTGACTCAACACCAAAAACTTCGAGTGCTAAAGCATAAGAGTTCATCAAAGAGTCAGAACCACAGAGGCTCACCTTTTTTGCCACTCCAATCGCTTCACGGATTTCACTGGCAATGAGAAACCCTGAGAGGTAAGAATAAAAATGGTGTTTATCTGACCTTTCAAAAAGATATTCTATTCTCAACTTAAAAAGACTGCTACCCAAGTCGTGATGTTCACGCGCAAAGCCCACTCCCTGAATAAAGGCCTCATGATTAAACTCTTTTGACTCAAGCTGAGTCGAAAAAATAGTATTTTCACTTAAAGCTTTAAAGAGTTCCCCCGTCATCCAAGTTGCGAAGATTTTTATCTGACCGGCTTCAATTTTCACCCATTTTGAATGACTTCCCGGCAAACAAATCAAGCTGGTCGCAGGCTCTTGTTCTAAGACACCAAAGACCTGAACTTCTTCGCCGCGCATGACATCATAATTGCCTGAGCCGTCCAAATGGCTCACTCCGCCAATGATATGAATATTTTTTGCCGGCTTAATCGTCTTACCTTTCATTTGCTCAATCCCAACTGGAGTGGGCACATAGGGAGCCTCAGCCCAGCCCTGCTTTGAACCGATCATACCACTGAAATATATGGGAATATCGTGCTCACATTGGAATGAGTCTAAAACGCTATCCAAAACTTTTTCATAGCCAATTTTTTGCGCTTTTAGCAAGCCCAAATCAGATGAGTACTTTTGAATAATCTTAGAATCATCCAAGAGGTAGCCTCGAAGGGAACTTGTCCCCCAATCACAGAATACTTGTTGCATCGTTTAACTAACTTCGCTTTCATCACTGGCATGAACTTCTTCATGCTGTTCCATGAGCTGTCTTTCAGCCTCGAGAATGGCGAGTGATTCTTCATCACTGAGAGTATTTTCAGGCGTCATCAAACTCACAAGCACTCCAACAACACAAGCCGAAAGTACGGAAGGAATCGAAGGGTTTCCCCAATAGCTCATCCAGGCGTCGTTAAACATAAAACTCACTGAGCAAGTCGCGCCACCGAGAAGTGCCGCAATGCCCCCCTGCCAAGTGGCTCGTTTCCAAAAGCAACCGAGTAAGGAACAGACAAACATGCCGCTCATCACAACTGAAATCATATTTTTAATGTAGGAAATAATATCTTCTGAATACATGGTGAAGATTAGCGCCATGCCAGTAATGCCAATCAAACCCCAACGCGAGTGCGAGACCATCTTCTCTTTGTCGGGCATTTTATTAAAAACGAGAATATAAATGTCGCGCAAAAGAATCGAAACGCCCGCAATCGCATCGGAACTCGCCGAAGACATGGTCGCACTCAAACCAGCAATGAGTACAATGAGTCCAACGGAAACGGGCAAGACTTCGACCGCTAAATAAGGGAAAGCAAAATTTGAGTTTTCGAGTTCTGGATTGAGCACTTGAGCGGAAATACCAATGAGTGCGGGAATAAAGGAGAAGAAAAGGTAGAGTGTGCCACTGAGATAAAAACTTTTTTTCACCGTGGAGATATTATCGGCAGAATAAATACGCTGACGGTAAGAAGGCGTTGCCATAACCCCCACGAGGATCACAAAAGCGAGTGAAATCGAGGGTAAAATTTGATCTGAATTTAAGAAGGCGAATTGAGTATCGCCCATTTTTTGACTGAGTTCAACAAAGCCACCAAGTTTATCTACGGACATGTAGGCCATGAGGATAAAACCAAAGAAAAGGATGAGGGCCTGGATCGTATCGGTCCAAACAACCGCCATGTACCCCCCTATAATAACGTAAACACCAAAAGCTAAAGCGATAATGATTTTGGCGTACATGAGGTCGATATTGGCAATCCATGCCAAATACATGCCACCACCGAGTATGTGCGCGCCGAGCCAGCCGATCGAAGCAATCAGTATAAGGACCCCAATGATTCCTTTAATCGTCTTATTGGCGCCATAATAAAAGGAAATTTCTTCTGAGAAAGTCATAAAATTATACTTTCTCACTTTCGAGAAAAGTTTGGCTAAAAGCAAGATACCTAAGGCACCACCGATACCGTACAAAGATCCGGCCCAACCATCGGCATAACCTTTGCCAACGGCTCCCATACTGGAGCCCGTGCCGACCATTGTTGCTACTGTTGTTCCCAAAATAAGGAATAAGGGTACGCTACGATTCCCCAATAAGAAATCTTCACCAGAAGTCTGTCTACGGGAGATCCATACACTTAGGACAATCATGCCAACAATATAGATGGCAAAAACTGAGAGAAACAAGGTCGGCGACATAATAAGTCTATTCCGGCTTTTTGTAGCAGATTGCGTCGATTTCGACCTTGCAATCCACCATCATTGTGGCTTGTACACAAGCTCTTGCAGGGGCGTGCTCGCCACCGAAGTACTCTTTGTAGACACCATTAAAACTCCAGAAATCACGGGGATCATCCAACCACACACCACAACGCACGATATCATCTTTGGTGTAACCCGCTTCGTGAATAATTGCCAAGAGATTTTCAATTGTTTTATGGGTTTGCTGAACGATGTTGCCACCGACAATTTCACCATCTTCCATGGCCACTTGACCCGAAACATGTAACCAACCATCAGCTTCAACTGCACGTGCGAAAGGCAGGTTTTGACCTCCTGCGCCCGCTTTTGATGTTCCATAACGTTTAATATCACTCATAATAAATTCCTTTTTTAAGTTTGATTAATGAGATTGTGAGATTTTTTCTTCCCCGCCACATAGCGGCCATTTCGTCCCTGAGATTTTCCTTCGGCAAAACTTTTGACGCCATTGACATAGACTTGCTCAATCCCCTGAGCCAGGCTGATGGGTTTCTCGAATGTTGCGGTGTCCGCAATTTTTTCAGGATCAAAAACGACCAAGTCGGCAAAACTTCCGACAGCTAAAGAACCCCGCCCTCGAAGCTTATAGTTTTTGGCTGACAAGCCAGTCATTTTATGAATGGCCGTACTCACGGTCATCAATTTTTGTTCCCGAGCCAGTTTTCCGATGACGCGTGGAAAGGTTCCCCATAAGCGGGGATGCGGATGGGGATCATGAGGCAAGCCATCTGAGCCGATCATCGTTTTGGGGTGAGAAATGATTTTTTTCATATCGTCTTCGTCTATGGAGAAGTAAACCGCACCGGCGGGTTGCAGCTTCTGAGCCGTTTCATACTGACTCAGCCCCCATTCTTGGGCTATTTCATGAAGGTATTTAGCGGAAATCTCGGGATGTGCCTCAGACCAAGTGATCAGAATTTTTACGCGTTCGTCTACCTGACCTAAATCCAAAGTACTGGATCCTGCGGCGTAAGGATAACAATCCATGTGCACGCGATGACTATAGGGCGATGACTCGATAAACTTTAAGATTTCACCACTGCGCCCCCAATTATCGGGGCCTGCGCATTTAAGGTGCGAGATAATAAGCGGTATGTCGCCACTCTCGGCAATCGAGAAGGCCTCTTCTATGGCTTCAATCACTTGGTCAAATTCATTGCGCAAGTGAGTCACATAAACACCGTTATTCGCACCGAGAACTTTGGCTAATTCAATAACTTCTTCTGTATTCGATTGGCGCGCCGTAGCATAGGCTAAGCCCGTACTTAAACCGATTGCCCCCTGCTTCAAACATTCGTCGAGCTCATCTTTCATGGCGACTAATTCGGAGTCGCTTACTTCTCTATACAAATCTGTCATGTGGTTCACTCGCAGAGCTGTATGCCCTACTAGCGCCGCCACGTTTACAGCAGGTTGGACTCGATTAACTTCTTGAACATAAGCTTTGAAATTGGGAAAACAGAAATCTCCTTGAGTTCCTAAAAGATTCAAGGGATCTGGTGGTGCAGAACTCAGTCGCACCGGAGCGGCACTCAGTCCGCAGTTGCCCACGATCACCGTCGTAACGCCCTGGCTTATTTTAGGAAGACATTCTGGGGATTTGAGTACAGCATTATCATCATGCGTATGCACATCAATGAAGCCAGGTGCTAAAGCTTTGCCTTCCATATCATAAATGAATTCGGCTTGCTCTTGATTGAGTTTGCCAATTGCGCAAACCAAATCATCTTTCAAAGCTAAGTCGCTCAAATAAGGCGCTTGACCTGAGCCATCAAAAATTAAGGCATTTTGAAATAAATAACTGTACTTTTTATCCATTTAATCTCCTACGGGGAACCTGCGATCACCGCCACGAACGGCGTCGAGGTTGTACTTAATTCGTCTTAAAGTTTCTTTAGAGCTATCCTTGCGCAAAACGGCGAGTTCCAGAGCAATCGCATCTATAACTGCTAGCAAGGCATAGCGAGAAGCGGTCGCTTTATAAATCCCCTCGTCTTCTTGAATGTGGACCTCTAGATGAATATCGGCTAATTGCGCTAAGGGTGAATCACCTCGAGTGATCGCCACAACTTTGGCTCCGTATTGTTTAGCAATTTGAGCACTTTCGTTAATCTCCGCTATTTGCCCCGTTGTAGAAATAACTAAAACGAGGGAATCCTCATTCAAAGTAGCCGCAACCATGCGTTGCATGAGGAAATCACCGTAAGAAGTGATATTGACCCCAAAACGAAACATGCGATTGACGGCATCGTCCGCGATGACTGTGGAACCGCCCCCAGAACCAAAAACGACGACACGCTCAAGCTCATTAACAAGGCTTGCTGTCTGTTCGATTTTTTGCTGAGAGGTTTGAGTGTTTACGGTATTGAGAGCTTCAATAATGCCTTTAACGACCTGACCAATAGCTCCACTCTCTTCTGTAATGGGATCCATGTGACCTTCTAAGAAACGTTGCCCAATAGCAAAACTACTGACGAGAGCTTTTTTCAGATCAGGAACATTTTTGCATCCCACACTACGGGAAAAGCGCGTTACCGAAGCTTCGCTCACACCTGCTTTAGCCGCCATATCATGAATGCTGGCATTGCCAGCCCACTCCAAGTCAGA
>NZ_ABCK01000039.1 GCF_000170755.1 Lentisphaera araneosa HTCC2155 | reverse complement strand
GAACCGCCAGTGATTTTTTCTTTAGCTTCGGCTAGAGTCATGGCAAAAGAAGGGCGCAAGATAACTTTGGGGCCTTGCGTAAAGGGAACGCCGAGGATGAGTTCTTGTGCGGCTTCTTCAATTTCAACACCGGCTTCAGTTAGACGCTGGCGACCCACTAGGTAGAAGTGATCTTCTGCGGTGGCACTTGATTCAGGAGGACTGCCTGCGGCATGTTTAGCTGCGGCATCGACAATATTGTTTTTGTTTGCCGAGAAGCACCATTCACGAGCAAAGATTGAGACACCGACTTTTTCAGCGGGGCTGAAGAGCTTGGGTAAATCCTGCATCATGGTCTCAAGGCGCGTGGGTTTTTTGAACGTGGTCTTGCTTTCATCAGCGTATTTTGGGTTGACGAATTCGGCAATAATTCCCTGAGAATCTTCGAGAATGCGAACGTAAGAACTCAGCTTAATACAGAGTACATTGATGTTACCTGGGAACATAGAGTAACCTTGTTCATTGGGAACATCTCCCTCTGGGCTGACAGTGGCGCGGAGAAGTGGGTCGAGTTGATTGTACTCAACATTGAGTGTGAGGTCAGTTCCATTGCCTACGAGTCTTGCGAGGCCACCAACGGCTTCGCCTGGGACACGATTCACTGCGATAGAGTTGAAATCATAGTCTTTTTCTACAGAAACACCGAGTGCGGCAGGAGCTGCGTTAAAGACTTGGCCATTAGTATCCTGAATAAAGAGGAAATGCTCGATGCCTTCCTTGTGGAGCTTTTTAGCAAGTCCACTGGTGTAGAGTAACATGTGAATGTCACCGTGGCCGTGGGGCTTGAGGATAAGCTGATATTTTTCTTTGAGAGCGAGTGACCCATCGTTGTCGGCAATCGCAGGAACAAGTTCTTGACGAAGAATATGTACCTGTTCTTTTTGCAGACCAAAGTAATTGTTACTCTCAAGTGTTTCCATAGTTTTGGGACCAGTATCGCGGGAAACCATAATGATAAAAGGAATTAATCGAGGGCTTTCCATACGTGCTTCCATGGCTTTGATGCATTGAGCGTAATGGGAGATGTAGGGAGTGGATTCAAGGGTTTCCACAGCAATATCAATTTTGATGCCGTTGTAACCAAGGCGCTCGCCTAGTCCACCAGCAACCATGACGATTCCCGTTTTCTCGAATTGTTTGACGCCAATTTCTTCGTAGCGATCATATTCCGGTCCGAATTTGGAAAGGTCGACTTTACTCGGTTGCTCAGGTGTGAGTCCTTCGAAAGGGTTTTTTCCTTCTTTGGCTTCAGCGAGTAAGGTTTGAGCGTTTGCGATGTACGCAGTAAGGCCACCAGGGTAATTGGCGTTGGTTTTCTCGAGAGTCTCGGCAAAGTCAGCTTTTGCATCATCATTAGTTCCGGGCGCATCCCAATCTGCAAAGAGGTGCGTTTGTTTGTTCTCGATGAGCACTGAAAAAAGTTCTTGTTGAGTTTTAGAGAAATGCTCCCAGTTGGCTTTGAGTCCGGCGAGCTCGGCTTGATCTATCATGATGGAGCCCCTTATTTGTAACCGTTTGGATTTTCTGATTGCCATTTCCAGGCGGAAGCAATCATGTCATCCAAGTCGTATTTAGCGTGCCAAGCTAAGTCATTGTTTGCGAGAGTGGCATCAGCAGTACATTCACCAATATCACCTTCGCGACGTGGGCCAACCACAGCTTTGATCTCTTGGCCAGAAATGCGGCGGAAGGCTTCGACCATTTCTTTAACTGAGTAGCCGCGGCCCGTACCAATATTATAAATAAGCGTGCCTTTGTCTTGAGTGTCGAGTTTTTCGATTGATTTTACGTGAGCTTGGGCCAGGTCAACGACGTGGATGTAATCGCGCACACCTGTGCCGTCGGGAGTATCGTAGTCATCGCCAAAAATCGTCACTTGCTCGCGAATGCCAGCGGCAACCTGACTGACAAAAGGGAGGAGATTGTTGGGGTATTCAGGGTCTTCGCCGATAGTGCCTGATTCATGAGCTCCAACAGGATTAAAGTAACGAAGCAGTGCAACGCCCCAATCAGTAGCTTTGCCAGTATCCATGAGGATTTGCTCCATCATAGCTTTGGTGTGGCCATATGGATTTGTTGCGCCGATATGAGCATCTTCTTTAATCGGTACAGATTCAGGGTCGCCGTATACGGTAGCAGATGAACTGAAAACGATTTTATCCACATTGTTGGCTTTCATGACTTCAAAAAGGTTGAGTGAGCCAGTGATGTTATTTGAGTAGTAATAGAGAGGTTTCTCAACAGATTCACCAACGGCTTTTTTTGCGGCAAAATGAATAACTGCATGAACATTGCCTTCTTTAACAAATACCTCATTGAGTGCTTCTTTGTCGAGTAGATCAACTTTATGGAATTTGATTTTTTTACCATTAGCTAGTTGTTCAACACGAGTTAATGATTCAGTGACTGAGTTAGAGAGATCATCGACAACGACAACTTCATAACCAGAGTTGAGAAGTTCAAGGCAAGTGTGTGAGCCAATGTAACCCGCTCCACCTGTAACAAGTATTTTTTTCATGAGAAAATCCCCCTAGATTTTTTTAGTCAGAGCACCTTGTGCGGCTTGACAGATAATGGTTTGTATTTCTTTACCCGATTTTTCTTTGTATGCAAGTGCAGTTTCTTTAGCATATTGTTTAGAATCATTATTTTTCACTAAATGTATGGAGATACCGCCAAAACCACCACCACTCAGACGAGCACCAAGACAAAGGGGTGAAGCTTTGGCAATTTCGATGAGTGAGTCGAGTTCAGGACATGAATTTTCAAAATTATCCATTGAGCTTTGATGAGATTCGAAAAGCAACTGCCCGAAAGCGGCATAATCAGCATTTTTCAAAAACTCTTGGGCTTGATGAACTCGAGCGTTTTCGCCTACAACATGGAGAGCACGTTTGAAATCATTTTCAGCTAAATCGTTTTTGTGACTAAGGAGAAAGTCGAGATCGACATCGCGAAGGGCTTTGATTTCAGGCTTAAATTTTTGGAGTGTGGCTACGGCGTTTTCGCACTGTTCACGGCGTTCGTTATATTCGAGGCTTAAATCGTGTGCCACATGTGAATTTAGGACAACAAGTGCTAACTCGGTTGGGAGTGGGGTGTGATTGACAGTGATATCGCGGTATTCACTAATAACTAGTTGACCTTCTTGACCAGAAAGTGAAGTAAGTTGATCCATGAGACCAGTATTAGCGCCGATGTAATTGTTTTCACATGCCTGACCCACAAGAGCTTTTTCTTTATTTGTGAGGCCGAGTGAATAAAGTTCATCAAGACCAGTTACTAAAGTCATTTCCAGCGAGGCTGAGCTACTCATGCCAGCAGAAAGTGGGACATTTGAAGTGACTAGAGCCTCAAAAGCACCAATTTCATATCCGCGTTCTTGTAGGGCAACAACTGTGCCGCGGATATAATTGGTCCAATCTTTTCCCTCTGCGGGTTCTGCAATTTTACTGAGTTTGAACTCGCGAATACCATCGTTCATGAATGGACTGGAAACTTTGCAAGTCTCGCCTTCTATCTTGCGAAAGCTAATCTGAGTTGTGCAATTTACAGCAGTGGAGAGGACATAGCCCTCGTTATAATCCGTATGATTACCGAGAACTTCTAGACGGCCTGGGGCCTGCGCAAGAAGGTCTGGAGAGCATCCGAATGTTTCGGAAAAGAGTGGAAGGTTATTTTGGCTCATAGTTTATTTCATACAAGCCCCATGTTAAGTGAGGCTTGCCTTTGTTTTAGGATTTAATTAATTATTGCGGCTCCAGAGCTGGTGCTTCTACTGGAGCATCGGCATCTGGTATAGCGTTTTCAATCTTTTTACGTTCTTCGGCAGCTTTTTGGTATTGTTCGTATTTAGCATTACCTTCAGGGTTGTTATAGTCTTTACTTAGAGCAGAAAAATCTGCAAATATTGCATAGATTATTCCCACTAGAACAATAAGGATGCCACCGGTCAGTTTAGCATGTTTCCAAGCAGTCATGTCGACAGCTTTTACATCTTCTTGAATGAAGTCGGTTTCACGAGGCGCCACTTTCCCAATAATGAGCATGAGTATAATTATACTCGCGAAAACCATGCCGAGAAAATGGAAATTATTAATTCCAGATAAAGCTTCTTTTACTGGTGGTACGAAGTAGCCAGTCATAATGCTTATAAAACCGAAGGCAATACCAATTTTTGCTGCGATAGCAGGGACACGTTTAGTAAGCATGCCTACGAGGATTACAGAAAATAGCGGAATAAAGTAGATGGCATTCATTGCTTGAAGATAATCAAAAAGGCTTTGTTGCCCTGCAAGCATTGGAGCAATTAAAATTGAAGAGATCGCAATAACAAGACCAAATAATTTGCCTGATTTTACTACTTCATCTTCAGTAGCATCTTTTTTGATTTTTGGATATATACCTAAAGAGAAAATTGTACATGTTGAGTTGAGTGCAGAGTTAAAGGAAGAAAGAATTGCACCAACCATTACAGCGGCAAAAAAACCTGTAAGTGGACCAGGTAGAACATTTTTCACGAGGGTTCCATAGGCATCGTCATTACCTATCCCTAGGTGACCATAAAGATGGAAAGCTATCATTCCTGGGATGACAAGGTATATAGGTCCTAGAAGTTTAAGACCTCCAGTGAGAAGTACGCCCTTTTGGCCTTCAGCTAGACTAGAGGCACCAAAAGTACGTTGGATGATTTGCTGGTTAGTACACCAGTAGAATAGATTAAGAAGAACAACACCAGTAAATATGGTACTAAACGGGACGTTATCTTTTTTACCACCAATTGAGTTGAAGCGAGCAGGCTCAGTTTCCATTAAAGTATTCCAGCCAGCAATAGCACCATTACCATCACCAACGGCTTTTAAGCCAAAATATGCAATAAGAAAACCGCCGATTAATAGACCAGCGCCATTAATAGTGTCGGAAACGGCAACAGTACGAAGCCCACCAAAAAGAGCGTATATAGAGCCCAAGATACCAATAAGAACAACCATAAACCAGAGCACACCCATTTCACTGTTAATACCTGTGAGTGCTTGTACATCAAGCATATTGGAGAGGCCTTTAGCACCTGAATAGAGAACAAGAGGGAGTAAGATAACTGCGTAGGCAAGAAGGAAGATGATATCGACTATCGTACGAGTTTGATTATCGAACCTTACTCCGAGATATTGAGGTACTGTGGCGATACCTGAGCGGAGAAATTTTGGTAGGAAAAATAATGCCATGAGGACGAGAGCTACAACTGCAAAAACTTCCCAAACCATAACGTGGAAGCCATGCTGAAAAGCGGCGCCATTTAGGCCGACGAGCTGTTCTGTCGAAAGGTTAGTTAAGAGTAAGGATCCCGCAATCAGGGGGAAGGTGAGACTACGTCCACCAAGGAAGTAACCATCGCTACTTTCGTGGTCATCTTTCTTGGTAATTAGCCAAGTCGCTAATCCCACTAGGCCAGTAAAGACCAAAAATGAGATGATTGTTACTGTGTTATTCATGTTGTTATTTCTCCTTGTTTGTAAAATTATTTCTTTAAATTGCGCACCGAATCTCGTTTGATGAGTTCGGGTTCAAAAATGTGGTTTTTTGTTTGTGGTGAATAGTTTTCATCTTTTAGGAATTTG
The DNA here is from genome assembly GCF_000170755.1 of Lentisphaera araneosa HTCC2155. Taxonomy (NCBI): domain Bacteria; kingdom Pseudomonadati; phylum Lentisphaerota; class Lentisphaeria; order Lentisphaerales; family Lentisphaeraceae; genus Lentisphaera; species Lentisphaera araneosa. The sequence goes on along the minus strand of NZ_ABCK01000039.1, from coordinate 29,920 downwards.
AGCATGTTTTTAGCGGCATCTCGTGCCACGTTATCGATGTGAATATTTACAGTGCTCAAAGCAGGTGATAAAAGTTTTGTAAGATTGATATTGTCAAAACCGATGATTGAAAGATCTTGAGGGATGTTTAGTTTGAGTTCTTGTGCAGCTCGGTAGACCCCGACAGCGATATAATCATTAAAACAAAATAAGGCGCTAGGGCGATTTTTTGTTTTGAGTAAAGAAAGAGCGGCGGTGTAACCATCTTCAGCTGATGAGCCACAAGGGAAAATACTGTTTGAGTTAATAGTGAGCTCATTTTTTTGCATACAGTTCATAAAACCGGCGGAACGCTCTCGGTAAGAAAGAGAACTCTCGGGGCCAGCTAAGTAAGAAATTTCGGTATGTCCACAATCAATTAAATATTGAGTCGCTTCAAAAGCGCCACTGCGATTATTAAAACCAATTGACATCGAACCAATATCACGGCTGAGATTATCGAGCATAATGACGGGTTTTTTGTGATTGCCCACAATGGAGGTGATATTATCTACGGCATTATCTTTTGCGAAAGGCGCAATAAATAAACCATCGACATTATAGGAATAGAGAGTTTGTAGAGCTTTTTTCTCGCGCTCGAGGTCTGCCATTGAATTTAAAACGATGAGGCTATAGCCTTTTTTGTGAAGGTGGTCATCAATGATTTTTATCATTTGTGTGTAAAAGGGATTGCTGAGGTCGCGAATCAACATGCCGATCAAATAAGATGGAAGCCCCTTTAAGGCATGGGCCATTTTATTTGGGGTATAGTTATGTTCTTTGGCAATACGTAAGATTTTTTCTCGGGCATTTTCGGAGATTCCTCCTTTGCCATTGAGTGCAGCAGAGACACTTACCCGTGAATAACCACAGATTTCTGCGAGTTCCTGCATTGAAATCATACCTTACACCTGTTAAGCAAGCGATTTAAAAAAAGCTCCTCAAAAAAGGAGCGGGAGAAGTTTACAGGAGTAAATTAGTAGCCTTACTCGTGTAAGTCAAGTGTTTGAAGCAAAGTTTTTTACTCTACTCCAAATCTTAATTGAGAAAGTCTGCTAGGATTACTTTTTGTTATTCTTTTTCTTTTTGGATTTTTTCAGGCGTTGTAATTCTTCAGGCGTACGTTCAGAAGCAAATTTAAAAGTAGGATTTTCTGCTGGTGTGTGTGCCTTATCCATAAGCTTAAGAAGAGCCGAAACTTTTTCGGGCAGTTGTTTTGAAAGGTCTTTTTGCTCAGAAATATCAGCTTCTAAATCAAAGAGTTCCATTTTTGGGTTGAGGTCAGTGTTGGTTTTATACAAAATTAATTTCCATTTACCCATTCTGATGGCGCGCTTGCCACCTTGTTCAAAAAATTCCCAATAGAGGTAGTCATGTTTAGTTTGTGAGCCTTTGCCTAAGAGTGTGGGGACAAATGAAATGCCATCAGTATCTTCTTGGACTTTTGCACCAGCGAGCTCACGAACAGTGGGTGAAATATCCCAAAAGGCAGAAATGTGATCACTTGTTTGACCAGCTTTGATTTTCCCTGGCCAATAGGCAATCATAGGTGTTCGAACACCACCTTCATACATGTCGCGTTTGCCACCACGTAGGACGCCATTGGAGTCAAAGCTATCGCGTTTGTGACCGCCTTCCTGCATGGCGCCATTATCGCTGGCAAACATGATGAGTGTGTTTTCAGCAAGACCTAAGTCTTCGAGTTTTTTATTAAGTAGCCCAACATTGTGATCCATGTAGGACACCATCGCTGCAAAAGTTGTCTTAGGTTCGCGCTCGTAAGAGTAGTGGGGGTGCTTGTCCTTTTTCGGTAAAAGCTTTTCTTTTAGGATTGGACGATATTTGGCTTTCCATTCTTCTTTGGCACGTAAACTCGCATGGGGGATTTGAAAGGCGAGGTGAAGGAAAAAAGGACCATCTTTCTGTCTCTCAACGTAATCGAGGGCTTCATTCATGACCACTTCAGAGCTGTAGTTGTCGCCTTCGTGAAGTGTATTGTTCGGGTATTCAACCTTGGTGACTTTACCATCATTTTTCCATAGGTGGGTGGGGAAAAACCAGTGGGCTTGTGTGTGTGAAGTGAATCCGAAAAAATAATCAAAGCCTTTTTGGTAGGGGAGAGCCGCATCGTCGGTATTACAACCCATGCCCGATTTGCCGATCATGGCTGTGTGATAACCTGCCTTTTGAAGAGCTTTTGGAAAAATCAAATCGTGGGGATCTTGGCGCATTTGGAGCATACCATTTCCACGAACGTAAGTGTTACCTGAGTGTTTACCCTCCAGTAAACAGCTACGTGAAGGGCCACAAACAGTACTGCCTGAGTAATGTTGCGTGAATTTCATTCCGTTCGCTGCCATTTTGTCTAAATGGGGAGTTTGAATAACTTTTTGGCCATAACAGCCTAGGTCTCCATAGCCGAGGTCATCGGCAAGGATATAAATAATATTGGGTTTATCTGCAGCAGAAAGATTCAGAGCAAAAAGAAGAAGAGGGATAATGAATCTCATGGGCGGTCCTTAAGTTTTTTATTATGTCTATAAATATGTTCACAGCTCAGAGTGAAATCTTTCACTTCTTTCTTTAGATATGAAGAAAAAATATTTTGGCAATAGTTTTTTAATCTAAAGTTTACGGTTGAGGTGTTCTATAATTTGGACTTTATCTTGATCAAATAAGTCTTGATTGATTTCTCTGCGATAAGCAAAAGCTTTTGAAAGTTCCTTAGTCAAACGTAAAGGATGGTTAAGAGCGAAACCTGAAGCTTCGATGATGCTACTCAAGTTGCGCTTGCTTAACTTTACCAAGCTGATGATAAATGTGGGGATGAGTATGATGAGCAAGGCATTAAAGACTCCATTGAAAACATCTGATACATTAAAAGACGAAAGTTTGGCAATGATGTAAGTGAAAGATGATCCTAGTGCGGCAAAAGTAAAAATGAGATCTCGTGAAGAGCTTGCGTTGCTAGTGTTCTTCGCAGCAGGCGCATTGAGCTCTTTTTGAATGTTTGACGTGCTTGAATTAACCTGTTTTTCTAGGTTTTTTTCAGAGCTTGAGCTGATTTTTTCGATTGAACTTACAATTAAGTTTGAGATCTTCCTGAAGGGGTTGACCATGGAATCAACAAGGCTTACAGGGGTGTCGATAATTTTAACAATTTGAGCATCGCGATGATCGCCATTGAGGGTGATTAAAATACCGCGTTTGCCAACAGTATTTACTTTGTTGCGGAGAGCGCAAACAGGTGCACAAATGTACTGAGGTTCGTTATCATTCTTTTTGTTTATTTTAAGGTAGATGCAAAACATTCCCGAACTTTTGGCGACTTTGCTATGTTCATTAACATTGGAAACTGGAATCGAGAGGTCAAAGACACGACCATCAAGAATAAGTGTTCCAGCTTCAAAGGCTGCGCGTTTTTTCGGGATGTAAAAATATTTATAATTGACGAAATTATTGCAGAAATCTACGAAATATTGCTGTAGGATGATGAGGTCTTTAAGTTGGTTTCGAAGTCTAAGTTTTTCGCCTAAGATTAGGTCTTCGTGAATGATCTGACCCAGTGTTTCGTAATGCTCTTTATCGAGATAATCCCTCAAAGTTTGCTCATCTAAGTGGCTGACTTCACCTTGAGGGCGCTTACCCATCCATTTTGAATAGCTATCTAATGCACTTTTAGTTTCTTCCCAAATTTTTTCATTGAGCTCAATGACTTGTCGTCCGAGAATTTTATTGAGGTATTCCTTAAAGAATTTTTGAAATGTTTTTTGATGAAGTGGGTTTAGGGGATTGCCGGGTCTAAGTGAATTAAATTTTTTAATCGGACTCAAGGGCAGTATCGCGAGTTCATCATCTACTTTTAAGCTATTCTCAAAGCATTCGCTTTTAATGTCTGAGGTTGAGAGTCCTTTGTCCATGGATTCGCAATATTCGAGTGCTTTTCTAGCTTGGAAAAAGTGATCGATATGATCGTGTAGTTTTGTGTAAAGCTCCCAGATCTCATCGATGTGATCCTTGAAGCTGAGCTCATGTTTTTCGCCTTCATCAATCCAATTGAGGTAATCGACGACTTGTTTGTGGAAGGAATCCAAAGCTGCCTGACCAAAGCCATCTCTTCCTGAGACGTCTTGCGAGTTCTCGCAAGTTTTGACGATAAGCTCAGCAGTTGATCGAAGTTCTTTGTCCTCAAGGTCCTCTGCGGGGATGACGCCATCGCCATTGCGAGTGCCACGAGAAAGAAGTAGCTTGTCGTTTTCTAAATCATTTAGCTTAATTAACTTGGGATCAGTTAGATTAAGGTTTTTGCATACTTCTTCTGCACAATCAACGAGCTCTTGCTTATCGGTTTTCAGGTGGGAAAAGTTGAGCTGATCACTTTTTTCGTCAAAGGCTTCTAATGAATCGTAATGAGCTAAGATATGTTTTGAGAAGTGAATGATGTCTTCAGAAAAAATACGTCCGGATTTATTGCGGTCGAGAAGAGTTTTGATACTTTCGGGAAAGTTGAGATGTTGGCATGGTGCGCTGGTGCACATCCAGAACGCTTCATGAAGTTCAGGAAGCAAGGCAATGTCTTCAGCACATTCAATAACAAACTGTCGACTTCCACCGAAATTTTTAAGTTTAGCTTTGTCCATGATGTGAAAAAACTCCCTAAGTAAGTAGTGTGAAAAACAAGACACAATATAAACTGATAAAAGCGAATAAAAAAGGTCAAAGCAATGAATATTGAGATGTGTGAGTTTGCTGAAAGGCAATACAAGAAAGATTTTTATGGAACTCGAGTAAATGAAGCCATGGTTAATAAGATGATTGACTTAGCTAAAGTTCCTTATGAAGTTATTCCAGGCTATGCTGACTTTTGTTGTATTGCAGTTTTAAAAAATCACTCTGAATCAGAGGGGTACATTTTTCCGGACTTGGAAAGTCTAACAATTGAACGTGAGGAAGCTAAAAAACTTGGTGCGGAACTGCACTGTGCTTATGAAGCGAGAAATGAAAATGAGTTAGCCGTTTTGGTTGATTGGGTAAGCGGTATCAACCCAAGTCGTGCGGAATGGGTGCATCTCATCCTTTATTCACGTGAGCAGATGGAAAAAGAGGGTGATAAAGTTAATGCGGATTGGGCAATTGTTTCGATTAATGGTGCAGCGACAAAAGAAGTAGAACCTATGAGACCAATTACTTCAATGCGAAATGCTTTAGGCGTTGAAGAGGGAGGCTCGGGTGTTGCGATTGATCGTAAAGCTTATCAAGAAAGCGTAGATTTTTGGTCAAAATATATCATGATTCGCCGCGAGGAAGTTTAATGAAAGTAGCGGTAGTCGATATTGGGTCCAATGCGATTCGCAGTACTTTTTATGGTATTGATCAGATTCATGGTGACGAGATTTTGATGAAAAAACTCTCTTATTTACGGCTCCCGATTCGTTTAGGTGAAGACGTATTTAAAGATGGCAAAATTTCTTTAGCAAAAGTGAGTAATGTCTTGAGCATGTCCCATGCCTTCAAACATTTATGTATGATTCATGAAGTGACTGACTATCGCTTAGTTGCGACCTCCGCAATGCGTGAAGCAGATAATGGGGGTGCGCTTATTGAATTGGTTAAGTCTCAGGTGGAAGTTGAGATTGAATTGATTTCGGGGGATGAGGAAGCCGAGATGATTTTTGAGAGTATTTTTCTCTGCGAGCAAGTAGATACAACTGGTTCTTATATGACGATTGATGTGGGTGGAGGAAGTACAGAAATCACTTTTCTTAACCACGGTGAGCGCTGTGAGGCAAAATCGTTTCGTCTAGGCTCTGTACGTTGTCAAAATTCTGTTGATCAAGATGAGTGGACCAAGTTTCAGCAATGGATAAAGAAGTACGCGAAAAAATATCAGCCAAGCCGTGCGATTGGAACCGGCGGAAACATTAATAAAATGCACAGGCTTTGTGGGGTTCGCAATAATAAGGTTTTATCCTTGAAAGATTTCGAGGAGAAAGTCGAGTATTTGAAGCAGTTTACTTATAAAGAATTAGTCGAAGAAGAGAAGTTGAAGACAGACCGTGCAGACGTCATTATCCCCGCATCCAACATCTACTTAGAGGCCATGCGCCAAGCAGGGGTGGATGAAATTATTGTTCCAAAAGTTGGTTTAGCAGAAGGTGTGGCAAGGAAACTGTTTCGTCATCATTTAGAGAAATCTTAGTCGAGCTTTTTGAGATAGAAATTCCGGTATTGAGCTGCGGTGTAAAAAGTGGCGAGTCCGAGTGGCTTGCTTGGTTCAACTTCTGGACGGATTGAGAAAGTTCGGTTTTGAGTGGGGTAGTAAATAATTTGCTTGCCATCCACATCCACAGTAATAGCTTTGTTGCTGACGACGAGTTTGATTTTGTACCATTGATGATTGTTGATTTCTATATCACAACTCGTCTCATTTTCAGAGGCGTCCACGCCATCGATAGAAGACAGGCCAGTGACGGTGCCACCCCAGCCTGAAATGATGAGGCTACAGAATTGCTCTTTAATGGGGAAAGTTAGTCCGACAAAGAAGTCGTTACCTTGTGTACGTTTGGCTTCCAGTTCGATTTGGTAATTATTTTTAGGAAGTTCTTGGCCCGCCCAAGTCATACCGCATATGGGGTCGCCCATTTCGAGTGTAGCAAGCTTACTTGCGAGCTTGAACTCACCACCACTTCCATAATTAGATGTTTTCCAGTTTTTAGATTCGCCTAAAAGGTCAAGCCCATTGTCTGTGTGGAAAGTGCATGAACTAAGTAAGCTTAGTATTAAAATTGTGAGGACTTTCATAGTTTTGATTCCCTTTTCTTTAATTGTACATGCAGCTATAAACTCTCACAAAGCCTGTTGATGAGATTTTATATGCATTGTTTGCTAGTTTTCTTTGTGTCTAAGTACCAAAATGTGGAGAATAAGTTTCCGTTCTTTTAATTGAAGTGTTTTTGTATATTTGTACACGAATTAACGTCAAAGGAGAAATGCTATGTCAATGTTTATGTTAAACTGCCCAACATGTTTAGTAGAAAAACCACAGAGTTGCAAACACGTTCGCCAAGTGGAAACGGAAGAAAGTGTCAATAAGAAATTCTTTACTTGTCATCAATGCCATAAAAAATATGAGATTATCGATGACAATCCCGAGCATTTAGTGGTGGGACCTGAGTTGCCATGAAATTCTGAGGATTTTCTAATAGAATTTTAGAGAGCCTCAATGTTGAGTTCAACTGTCTTCTGATTTAACTCTTCTTTTGGGGCTAAAAGAAAAACTCGCGAGGCGGGTACTTTAAGTTCGTCAATTAAAAATTGTTTCACAACTTGTGCTCGATTTAAGGCGAGTTGATCAAGCTCGTCTTTTGATATCTCAATACGTTCAAGTAAGAAAGTGCGAGCCAGTTCTTCAATATTCACTTGAGGAGCTTTTTCCTGAGCTTGAGCCTCATCCTCGGCTGATTCAGCTTGCTTATTGCTGACTAGCTCTGGTTTTGTTGTTTTGGCTTTAGTCGTTTTACGGCGGTTACGGAATTTGCTTCCACCAACTCTGATTCGACTTGAGCGAATGTTTTTTTCATTTTGAGGGGTGGTGAGTACTTGGCTTTTACTAGTGTTATCAACTTGTTCTTGCGAGGCTAGTAATGCATTCATACTTTCCCCACTCTCGTCTTCATATATTTGGGCGAGTGCAAGGGCGTTTGCATTTTCTAAGTTGGGTTTGTCGCTCCTTAATACGGCTATTTTTTTCTCAATTCTTTTCTCAAGTTGAGCATGTTTGAGTTGCTCTGTATCACTGACGTATTCATGATAGCCCGTAATATTTAGTCCCAAAGTTGGACGTTTTTCTAAAGCACTACTAAGGGTACGTAATTTTGCTTGTTCAGTTTCAGTAAGACTTACTTTTCCAGCTTCAAATTCAATTAGATTAAGGTCTTCTTCGCCACTATTTGCGAGGTTCGCAAGTAGGCTGAATGGAGATGTAGCGGCCTTGACAATGATGTTTGAAAAAACTTTCCACAATAAATTGAGAACACTAAAACTTGGGTCGTTTATGTCGCCGTGAATATTAAGGTCGAGGTCGATATTTTTCTTGTGGTCGCGGATGAGGGCGACGGCTAATTTTATAGGTAGGTTAACCGCTTGTTCACTATCCACGGATTTACCCAAATCAAAGCGAGACATGAGAACTTTGTTTTTGCCATCGAGTTCATTGTTTACAAGGCTATAATCTAGGTCTAAGGAGAGTTGACCTTCTTGGAGTTTATAACCAATGAAGGTGCCCGTATAGGGGCTGAATCCAGTTAAACCGAGATTGTCGAGGGTCATATTAAGGTCTAAGGCGAATGGCTTTGCAAGAAAACGGCTTTGTCCTTTCATTTTGAGAGGGGCATAGTTGTCAACAAAGCCCTGAAAGAACCAGTCTGATTGCTGCTGAGCGTTGTTAGAGATGTTATTGATTGACCCAGAAAATTTATCTAGAGACATTGAGAAGTTAGGACTAATGCTTAAGTCATTAAATTTACCGTGGGCATTGTTTAGGGTGAATTTTTTTATTTCGATGTGAGGTGTGAGCTTAGTTGCAGGCTTATCATTGACTTCAACTTGGTCTTTGGGAGTTTCCGTAGGAGAATTTTCTTTTAGAATACTAGCCAAATTAAGTTTCATGTTTGGGTCGAGTTCAAGGAACATTTTTGGTTCATTGACTTGAATCTCTTCTACTTTAACTGTGAGCATGAGTGGGTCGATGTCAAAACCACTAATTTTAAAGGTTTCATAGGATAAAAGCTTCTCGTCTGTTAAATCATTTAATTGAAAACCGGTACTGGTAAAGTCTCCAGATAGCTTAGCTTTTTCGTCAATATAAGAGATCTTGGTGTTAGTAGAAATCTTACATTCTTGCAATTTCACATTGAGGAATTCGGCCAAATAATTTTGTAAGTTTTTCAGCGAGAGTGGCTCAAGAATAAGGTGAGAGTCTAGAGTTAGTGGATTGAGGCCTGCTTCTGACTTGATCGAGACTTTAGCATCTTGGTTGATGAGTGCTTCAATTGAACTCGTGAAAATGTGACCTTTTTTGTTGCTTAAATCCTTTACTTTTACGTGAATATTATCGACTCTCTGTGTAGCAGCTTGGTTAATGGATTCATCCAAAAAAGTGAGGTTGATCTTGGATAAATCAATTTCGTTTACATTAACTTGCCATGGTTTGGGGTTGTCCTTGACCTTTGTTTGTGGCTCTTGTGTAGGTACAGTACTTGAATCGGGTTTCACTTGATATTTCTTGAGGCTTTTTATTAATTGACTAAAGTCAGTAGCCTTAATGAAATTTAACTCTTTCTTGGGGTTTAGATGGGCGTTGGCTTGGAAGCCTTTGAGGTCAATTTTGCCTAGTGAAACTTGCTGTTCTTTTAAATCAGCGCTGATTCCATCGATTGAAAATTGATCGAGGCGAATGAGTTCCTTGCCATTTCTTTCTTGAATGAGCAATGAACTCAAATTCATGGCACCATCACTCGAGGTGATTTGAAAATCATCTCCAAGTTGAGCTTGTGCACGACTCATGAATTCTAATTCACCTGCGATAACTTTGAATGGGAGTTCATTGGCAACATGCTCGGCTGCATTAGCAAGGTTAATAGAACGAATGTGGAACTCTGCTGCGGCTTCTCTCGTCATGATGTCGAGACTTCCTAAAACGTGGATGCGTGAGTTAGGATCTACAGCTTCATATGCTTGGAGTATTTTAGTATCACTTAAAAGAAGTTTATCTGTGAGGTCATCTTTTACAGAAAAATCGATGAGTTCGATTTCAGTTTTAATCTTCCCTTTGATTAGTTGAAATTCATCGTTTAATGCGATTTCATAGTCAAGGTTTTGGAGTAAGGAACCTTGGTCAACAGTTATGGGTAGCTGGAAGCGAGTGAGGTAGGGGTTAGAAAAAGCCAGCTGGAAATTATTGAGCTTAATATCGCCTGTACTTTGGATGGGAAATAGAGCACCTTGTGAATTGAGCTCAAATTTAGCGGTGTCATTAATGGTGAATTGACTCGCCATGGAGAATTTTTCCGCATGCTCACTATGTAAGTTTTTTAAAGAGAATTCAATATCTTCAATTTTTGCGTGAGGTTTCTCTTGGGTACTTTCATCGGTAAAGTAGGCGTTGAGTTTCTCGCCTCGTACTTCTTTGATCACAAAATTTATAGGTGATTTTGCTAAGCTGATTCCATTTTTTTGATTTGATGGAGAAGAAGCGTTTGTTTGAGGAGCTTTTTGTTCACCTATCAAAGCTTGTGTAAAGGCATCTAATTCGGTTAAACGAAGAGATTTTGGGAGACCCGTTTCGAGTAAAGTTGAGTAAGCGTTTGTATCAGTGAATTCAATTAAAGGGACAATTAGGTTTTGAGAATTCAGATCATAAGATACATCTGATATCTTCAATGCATTCAACTGAATTAGGGGAGACTTATCTTTGTACTCCACATTAAATTGATCGAGTGTGAATTGTCCATCACTGACCTGGAATGATAATTTCTTGTCAAAAGATGTTGTGTAGTTCAGTTCAAGCCCAATATCTCCCGATACAATGGTGAAGGGCAATTCGTCCGCAAAGGCATCGTAAATGTTTTTAATCTTCGCACCATTAATTTTTAGTGTCCCCTTTGAGCTTAGAGGTGAGATATTAACTTGGCCTTGCCAATGTAGACCTGCATTATGTTCGGTAAGTATTCGAAAGTCGTAGTGGTTATTTTTATCTTTGTTAATTTTGGTATGGAAATTACTGATGCTCAAATCAATGGAAGGTACTTCAAGTGACTTTTCTTTGCCTCGAGAGAGGTCTTTAATAAGTACTTGCCCATCTGTAACCGTAAATGATTTAATAAAAATCGGTGGGATTGGTGTGGGTTCATCAACTTCTTGTTTTGGTAGTTGATTGAGAGTTTCGATAATGTCGCTGAAGTTAAAGAGCTGAGCTGTAAGTCGAGAAACTTTTACCTGTGGCTTTTTTAGGGCGATCTCGTTAAAGTTCCAAGAGAAAGTAAAAATTGAGCTCAATTCGAAGTTTATGTAAAATTCTTCCCAGCTTAAAAACTCGTTATTATCTGTTTCAAGTATAGCAAATTTTTTAATACTTATGCTATTGCAGAATGGGTTGATGGAGATTTTTTCAATCTGAACTGGTCGTTGAATGAGTTCAGAAATCTGCTTGGTGGCTTGGCTTCGAACGATGACGGGCGCAATAAGCCCAAGAAATATAAAATAGAAAAATACACAAGAAATCAGGGTGATTCTAATACGGCGAGTTTTTTTTGTTTGCCCTAGATAAGGAGAAATTTTTTTTAGCATAAAATAAGTGTTTTTAATTTTAATTATTGCTTAAACTACTCTTAGATTTGTTTTTGAGTAAACAAAATTATGAGCTTAACCATAAAATAACGAAATTTAGTCATTAAGGATGAAAAAGTAGATAAACAGAAGCGCATAACTTATATTCACTTATATACTTTTTTGGAGACTACAATGATATTTCGCATCATTAACTATATTTTACTTAGTTTAATCTTGTTTTCTTGCGCCTCAAATAATGAGCCAAGTGAATTGGAGGAGATTGAAAAAGCTGACGATGTAAAGATAGAAGAAAAAGCAGAATTGGCTGAAAAAGCGGAAAAATCTGTTTTGGGAAGTGTCTTAGAAAATCCCGATGTTTACCTCAATCAGACATTGTCTTTAAAGGGAATGCTCGACGCTGTTGAGTTTAAAAAACTTGGGAAGCATTCTCATTTAGTGAGTTTTAAATTTATACCCGAAGAGCGCATTGATGAATGGGCGCAAATTCGTTATGATGCAGAAAAGTATACTTTTATCACTCGTCTTCAGGAGGCTGACAAGGGTTTTACCAGTCACAAAGACGTGGATCTCTATATTCGTCCGGAAGCAAGTAAAAAAATGGTGAATATGGCGCATGATTTTAAGGCGGCTTCCCAAGAGATTAAAGCCATGGGTTACGTATTGAGTGGCTTGGGTAAAGATTCCTTATCTTCAGGTGTCGATCAGATTGCCAAGGCTTTTGAACAACTTGGTGATGCCTTTTTCGCATTGGAAGCTGCAGCAAAAAAAGGGAATGAAGAAGATTTGAAAGATGAAAAAGTACAAAAAAAATGTGAGGAGTTTGAAGAAGCTTTATTGAGTGGCGGAAGGATTTTATTGCGCCTGTCTAAGCAATTGCAGACTTCGCAAATTCTTTTAACCAAGGGCTTGCACTCCTTTGACTATGAAAATCGCTTAAGTCTTAAGAAATCTTATGCGATTCTAACTCAAGCAAGTATGATTCGAGCTCATGCGTGGTATCGACGTCAAGAAGGAAAAACGACTCAAGCGGATATGAGCTTAGCTCTGGCTGAGGCCTTAACTTTGGTAGGACAGGGGAATAAAACACTTCATCTCGGCTTTAAAGAACTTGCGGTTGAACTTGATAAGACGGCAGTGAACTACGCTTTGAAAGTTGGGCCAGCCTTGCAGTGTGCTTACTTAGGCTATAATCGCAGTCACCTTGAGCGTTGTAGCAAGAAATTGCAACAGGTTCCAGGTAATATCCCAGTGACGATTACTGGAACATTACTTAAAAGTAATTTAAGGGAACAAGTGGGTGTACTTTGGCTAAAACTTAACTCATTTGAAGTTGATGGGTTTGGGATGTTGTTTCCTTTTGATGATAAAAGTTCATCAGAAATCAAAGCTTCTGACCTCTATGAATGGATGGAAGGAGTGAAAGAATGATGAAATATTTATTGACATTTATTTTTGTTCTGTTTCTAATGAGCTGTTCCAGTTCAGAGACGATTGAACGAATTGATGCTGAGGCCATTCAAGTTGAGATTAAAGACTTAGTTGATAAACCAGAAAAATACACAAATAAACTCGTTAAATTCAGTGGTTATTTAATCGGCTCCGAGTTCTCTCAATACGATGAAGCAGGCATTTTTGTACTATGTCTCGCAGATGAACCGATGAGTGGAGATTTAAGCGAGAGAATAATTTTCCCTGATATAAAATATAAAATACGAGTCGCAGAAGATGGATATAATGACTCTGTTCTTAAACAGTGTTATACCTTAAGTCAAAAGGCAGGGAAACTGGGCTTGCCAGTGGGGGTTGTGGGGGTGTATGCCCCAGGACATTCCTACTTTTATTATCACAAGGGGGTTGATGTTTATTTGCAGGAACTTCATATCGACTCGCGTATGCTCAATACTGACTATGAAGACAAGTCAAAGTTTTCACATGAAGCGCCAGGGACGTTCAAAAAAGTTTATCAGGGCGGAAAAAAAGTATTTGAAGTCATAAAAGACCTTATTCCATAGACTTTATGAAGATTGAGAGATCCTGAATTTACCAATATTTTCTAAATCCATTTCCCGCCTTGAACTCAAATACGCTTAAAGTTGACTTAAATTCTACAAAAAGTGTAAAGTTGGTATGTATTTATTGTGAAGCTGCCTTATTTTCCTTGCGAATTTAAAGAGAAATAAGCAAGGATAAACATATGTCTAGAGTACTAGAATTTGAACTTTCTGACGAAGTACAAGAAGAACTCGTAGAGTTCAAAGGAAAAAAAGAGAACTACGAAAAAGGCGACATGAGCATGGATGCTTGGCAAAAGCGTCGCTTATGGCAGGGTATTTATGGTCAACGCCAACCAGAAGTACAAATGATTCGAGTTAAGGTTCCTTACGGGATCACCAACTCTAAGCAAGTTCGTCAATTGGCGAGTATGGCTGAAAAGCACTCTAATTCTGTTTTACATATAACAACTCGTTCTGCAATTCAGATGCACTATGTACCATTCGCTAATACACCTGAGTTTGTCAAAGATTTGACTGAAGTCGGTCTTACTTCTCGTGAAGGTTGTGGTAACACAATCCGTAACGTCACTGCTGATCCATTTGCCTCTACTGGTGCAGGTCAGCTTTTCGATGTTGTTCCAGTAGCTAAGCGCGTCGTTGAGCACTCACTCCGTAACCCTTATGCACAGAACTTCCCACGTAAGTTTAAAATGACTTTTTCCGGTAACGAAGCGGAAGACAATGGCCACTCATTCATGCATGATGTTGGTTTTATTGCTTCAAAAATTGAAGATGGTTCTTACAAATTTAATGTCTACGCTGGTGGTGGCCTTGGTGGTCGTCCAATCGGTGCTGATTTAGTTGATGAAGATCTCCCAGTAGAAGACGCACTTATCTGTGCGACGGCTTTCATGCGTATTTTTAACGAGCACGGCAATCGCGAAAACCGCAATAAAGCTCGTATGAAATTCATTAAGCACACATGGGGCCTCGAGAAATTCATCGAAGCCTATAAAGCTGAGTTTAACCGTATTAAAGAATCTGAGTATGGTCAGTCACTTGTCCTTTCTTTCGAAGAAGGCGAGCTCGAATTACCACAAGACTCTGCTGACGTAAGCAAAGTTGGCTCACTCGTTGATGATGCTGAATGGGTTAAGAACTGCGTTCGCCCACAGAATGTTGAAGACCTCTATACTATTCAAGTGAGAGTTGATCTTGGTGACTTTACTTCTGAGCAAGCTCGTACACTTTCTGATATTGCGGACAAATTTGGTTCTGGCGAAATCCGTACATTACCGAGTCAAAATATCGTTCTTACAGATGTGAAACTTGAAAATGTTGCAGGCATTTATGCTGAATTGAAAGCTGCGGGTTACGCAAACTCTCAATTCCACCACATTACTAACGTGGTAGCTTGCCCAGGTCGCTCAACTTGTAACCTTTCGGTAACTTCTTCGAAAGGTTTAGCTGAAGCACTTAACGAGTCTTTTAAAGACGAAGCTGATATCGCTGAAGTGGGTGACAAAGTTCGTATCAATATTTCTGGTTGCCACAATGGTTGTGGTCGTCACTCAGTAGCGTCCATTGGTTTCAATGGTTCAAGTCGTGTTCTCGGCGATAAAGCTGTACCATGTGCCATGATGCAAATTGGTGGCGGTGTTGGATTTGGTCGTCGCGAGATGGCTCGTCGCGTAGGCCGAGTTGCGGCTAAGAAAGCTCCAGAAGCTGTACGTGCCGTTATCGATCACTACAAAGCACAGAACTCTGACTTAAGTCTCGAAGATTGGTTGGTACAAGTTGATGTGAAAGAACTCAAGCCAGTTATTAAGCCTTTTGATGCAGTTGACGCCTATGATGAAAACCCAGATGTTTACGCTGACTATCACCAAGCGGAAGGCGACGAGTACTCTCCAGCAGTTGGTGCCGGTGAATGTGCTGGTGGTGTTCTTAACCTCGTAGGCGAATCACTTGATGACGCTCACAACTACATCACAATGGCGCGTAAAGTTTTCGATCAAGAATTCTTCGCAGACGTTATCTTCAACTCGCAAGAAGCTATGCGTCACGCTTTTGATGCAGCGCTTATGCAAGCTGGTGAGAAAGTCGCTGATTATAAAGAAGCTTTCGACAAGTATGTTGAGTTCTTCACTACAAACACTGTGACTCCTGATCCGAAAGCAATCTTGAGAGAAGATGCACCTGCAGAAGTTACTTTTGCTTATGCCGCAGAATTCCTTCAAGCAGCTGAGCTATTCGTAAATGACTTCCTCGCCGCCTACAATAAAGATAAAGCAGCTTGCGAACCTTTCCTCAATACTGAAGAAGTTAAAGAGGGACGTCCTTTCTTAGACCTTCGTGGTATTGAATGTCCAATGAACTATGTGAAGGCTAAATTAGTTCTCAATGGTCTTGAAGATGGTAAAGAACTTGCGATGATTATTGATACAGGTGATTCTTTCCGTCAAGTGCCAAGCTCACTTAAGAAAGATGGTCACACGGTTGTTGAACTCGACCCGATCAACGATAATCAAAACTATTCATTGATTGTCTTAAAAAATGGCGAAAATAATAAGTAGTCCTTTTTAAAAGATCAATAAAAAGCCCCGCAAGTTAACTTGCGGGGCTTTTTAGTTTTAGAGTTTAATTTATGAAAAGGTACGAGCAAAGGCAATAGTTACAGTGCTGCTTATTTTTGTTAATTCTAAGGCGTGTTGATAGGCGTTTTGGTAAGCGTCAGCATCTTGCTTTGCATTTAGTAGTACGCCGAGTGCCCCTTTCTCAGGAGTATAAAATTCATGAAGGTTTAAGCCACCAATTATACATTTATGTTCATTCAGGAAGATACTGGCATGTAAGTCATTACAGACACTATTGTGAACAAATTCTAGATTCTTTAAGAATTTCATTTCATCATTACTCAAACGGCTGATGCCATATATGACCTTGATTTTAGCAGCAGAATTATTTTTTATTTCCAAGAGCTGTTTGAATTTCTTATTGAACTTAAGAACGGGGGTGACGAGGATTAATTTTTTTTGTGCTTGAGTCATCAAACGGTGAAAGTGAAATGATAAATCATCATGATTTAAAAATTGGGCCATTAACTCCTCCTAGAGTACTTAATTCTTTGTATGAATTATTAGCGTAAGACAAAAAAATAAGGAAATCAAGAAAACTATAAGGACATGGCTAAATTTTATTAAAAATAAATTCAATTCAGCAGAGAAAATATGGCGTTGATCTTAGCCGTGATTTTGAGAGTTTTGGGGATCTCAATCGAATTCTTCAAGCGCGCAGATGCGCTGCTAGCTCTAGCAAAACCAGCTTTATCATTAAAAGAAAAATCCTCATGCATAGGATGAGGGTATTGTGATAAGATAAAGCGAGCACCTAGATCATTAAGTCCTGTGTCTGAAATAGCATAGACACCTTTAATGCTAGCGCCAGCAATTTCCGCCATGGTTCGAGCTTTATTACGAGCTGAACTCATGGCATCTTTCATGAGTTGTTTTTCTAGCTCTTCGCGTTTCGAACTATTGAAAGTACTGCGACTGCTATAAACATTATTGAGCTTGAGCAAATCACTCATAAATTCAGGATAGATTTCAAGTTTCTTAAGTGTTACGGTATAGCTGCGTGAGAAGCGGTAAGCAGCAATTTGGTGAGCTGAAGAGCTCGAAAGTTTACTTTTATTGTAGTTGCGAATCGCTTCTTTGTTGAGTTCTGAGGCCGTGATGTCTTGGCCAGGTATTTGATATTTAGTAAGAAAGATTTTTATATCCTCTGAGCGTAGGCCAAACTTTTCCATAGCTTCTTCAGACTCCTCTTCTGTGATCTGTAGTCTAAAACTGATATTTGCGAGATCAGGCTTAATATTGATTTCGGCATTACCAGTGCTAACGATAAAGGGTTCGGATGGCATATCAGTGGCATATGTTGTGAAGAAAGTGATAAATAAAAGGGATAGAAATTGTTTCATGGGTGGAGATCTCCGTTTAGTTTGAGAGAAATTAAGACTTTACTTAGAGAAAGTGAATTTATTTGAAGTGTTTTGTGGCTATTTCATCTTATTTTTCTAGAAAATGATTAAGGTTATGTAAGTAGATGAAAGAAAAAGTATTAATTACTGGGATTCACGGCTTTTTAGGGACGGAATTAGCGAATGTTTTAAGTGAAGATTATGAGGTTTATGGAACGTATTTTAATTCTTCAGCAACAAGTTCGAGCCACAAAACGGGGCGTTGCGATCTTCGCAAACTCAGTGAAGTGAAATCTGTATTAGATAGAGTGAGACCTAGCAAAGTTTTTCATTTAGCAGCTTTAAGCGATCCCAATACTTGTGACCGTGAAGCCAAGTTATCAGAAGAAATTAATTTTTTGGCGAGTCGATTACTCTCGGAACTTTGCGCCGAGCGTGGTATTAAATTACTCTTCACTTCAACAGATCTCGTTTTTGATGGTAGGAAAGGCAATTATTCCGAAGAGGATGAAGTGAACCCTTTGAGTCGTTATGCTGAGCATAAATTGATGGCCGAGGAAGTTATGAAAGGGAACGATTCTGCGAGTATTTGCCGTATGCCCTTGATGTACAGCACGGCAGATAACAAGAGATCGATGGTTTATGGGATCAAAGAAAAACTGAAGAATCGGGAGCAGGTCGGCTTGTTTACTGATGAGTACCGCTCAGCAGCACACGTTAATTGTGCTTCGAAAGCTTTAATGAAGGTGAGTTCTTTAGAATTAGGTCTCGTTCATTTGGGTGGCCCATTACGTGAAAGTCGCTATGAAATGGGTTTACTGATTGCTGAAGCTTTTTCTCTTCCCAAATATTTTATTAAACCCTGTCTTCAAAAAGATGTAAAAATGGCTGCTGAACGACCCGCTGATGTGAGTTTTGATAACTCTGTAGCTATTAGTAAGGCTATTCAACTAAGATCTTTATCAGAAAACTTGTCGAAATTAAATAATTAACTTCTTAGACCACAGTTAATTGGGGGTTGACAAGCAAATAGAGTATTAACACAAAATTAATAATTTTTATGACGCAAGTTTTAATACAACTTGTTTTATAATATAAGATACATAAATAATTGAGCCGTAATATGAAATTCAAACTTACATGTAATAGCTGTGAACACGTGATGGACCTTGAGGGTACGATTCACGTTGATCGTTTTAAATGCGTCAAATGTGGAGCAGATATCGAACTTCGCGAAGGCCGTATGGAAGAAGGCGTCCGTATTGCGGGGAAATATCAAACTCTTTACAAAACAAATGATGATGGCTATAGTTCTACTTATATCTGTAAAGATTTAAATAATGATGATTTGAAGTTACTTAGAATTTATGACAAGACCTTAACAAATCTGATTAGTAATCCCAAAGAGTTTATTGAATTAGTTGGCGCAGTGTCTTTCATGGCAGGTGAAAATCACATGTTGATTATTGACACAGGCTTATCGGATAAATATTTGTACCAAGTTATGCCGTTTAGAAAACTTGAAAGTATCGAGCAACTTGTAGATTATGGGTATATCTGGGCTTCTGATCAGGCATTGGATCTTATTTATGAGTTGGTAAAATCTTTGGAGGAAGGTGTCAAAAATATTTCAAACGGTCATTTTAATTTAAATCCAAATAATATTTTTATTTCAAGCAAAGGGAAAGTACGCTATCAAGGCTTTGGTGTCGCACCACAGCTGATGAGTGAAAAATCTTTTGCAAAATCAGAAGTTCATTTTTTTGATGTTTATTACTTGAGCCCTGAATTAGCTAGAGGTAAAGATTATCCAACTCAAGCTAGTGATATATACTCATTAGGTATGATTCTGTATTATATGATTGTTGGAACAACGCCATGTGTATCTTCAGATGGTGAAGGTGTCGACTACAACAATCTTGTGTTTCCCCAATCAGTCGAAACTGAGCTTGATCAAGGTTTCCTTAAAATATTTAAGTCTATCACCGAAAATGATCCAGAAAATAGACCGCAAAGTTTTAAAGAATTTAGGCAGCAATTAGAGATTTATTTTTCTGCGAAAAATCATCAAAACCTTAATCAAATGGAAGGTGAAAAAACCGATTTATATAAGAAAGACTTATATAATAAAAAAGTTATTAATCTACTCAATCCCTTAGGTGATTTTAAATCTAAAAATCTTAATGCACCTATGAGTGCTAATACCGTTCGTCGAAGAATGGCGACTCAAACTGCTTTAGATATTCCCATCGATTTGAGTGAAAAGCTTAATGACAAAAAGCGTGTTAAACGCAGACGAATTAAAGCTCATGTTTCACCTACCAAAATTGAGCGTGTAAATGGCAGAGTACAAAACCAAGCAAGTGAAAAATCTAGGGAGCCGCTTTTTATAGGGATGTTTATAGTTTTAGCAATTAGTTTAACATACTTGGTTTTTACTAATATGCCTGAAGAAAAACAGGTGGCGCCATTGATTGTTGAAAATGAAAAAAAACTAGTCATTGAGGAGAATCAAAATGAAGAATTAGATGAAATAATTAATTCGTCAAAAAAACAGCCTGAGTTTACATTAAACAAAAAATTCTATCTAATTGAAATTAGAAAAGCTGAGCCTGATTTTGTTAAGCTCGATAAACAATTGCTTCAAGATTTAGGCCAAGCAAATCAAAAGCAGAAGGTAGAATTAAAAAAGATAGCTAAGGAAATAAACAAGGCGAAGTTAGCTGAGCAAAGAAGAATCATTATTAATTTAAAATCAGAAGTAGGTACAGCTGTTTTTAACAGGGAATACAATGAAGCTTTAGAAATTTATACTAATTATGAAGGGCCATTTGCTCAAGAAACTTTGAAAATTAGAGAAGAGTTGCTTATCGAATTAAAAAATAAAATCAAACAAAAAGAGCTAATAGATAAGCATAAACAAGATCTTGCGAAAAGTTTAATTGAAGTTGATTTACGAGAAAAACTGAATGTGATAGTAGAAAACCTCTTTGCAAAGGAACATAAATTAGCTAGTGCAGGCATGAAAGAATTATTACCCTTACATGACTCAGTAGATTTGCTCAGTTTTTCAAAACTCGTTGAAAAATCAAGTATAGAGACAATAAATACAGAAATTATAACTACTTTGGCAACTCAAGATAATGTTCAAATCTCAGTTAATTTTAATGGAAGCGATTTTAACGCAAGCATAATTTCTTGCGATTTAGATAATTTAACCGTTGAGGTGAACTTAAATCACTCCAAGGGTGTTATTAAGAAGACCTACAGTATAGAAGAATTGAAAGGAGAAGAATTGCAAAAGTGGATTGCTTATGGTGACGATGAATCAACTAAAGCATTTCTAACTACAATTTTTTATGTGTATAGAGACGATTTAATCTCTGCCGATAAGTCTTTAGAAAGTTACAGGAAAAGTTATGGTGACATCCTTAGCTTGGAGTTAAAGGATCGCTTGGTTAATTTGGCTAATGAGGAGATGGAAAGACTTTTTGAAATGTATGATTACCCTTATTTAAGCAAAGAAACTAAGAGTTTAGTCAGTGATGACTTAATTGCTTTTTCACATCAGTTGAGACAATTGTTTAAATTGTATTCTAAGAGAGTAGATTTCAAAGGCGGTAATGATTATTACGTAAGCTTGTTAAATCAGTTTAATGAATTGACTGAAACGGGTGTGTCTGAAGGGGTATTCATAAATAATTCACACAGTAATTTATATTTTAATAAGCAACTTTCAGAAAAATATAATACGGTTAGGGTTTTACCTGGAGATTATGTAGGCGATTTAAAAATTGAAGGAAGAAAAGTCAATCTTATTGGAACAAAAAATGTTACTATTAAAGGAAATTTAATTGTGGCATCTTCTAATGTACAAATTAAAAATATAATCTTAATTGGTCGGGTACTCATTTATGATAAAGGTAGTGATGTAAATATAACTAACTGTATGATAAAAGGGCCATTAATTTCTAGAAAAGAGGGTGACAATATCAATATTTTCAACTCTATACTTTCGGGTATTAGTGGAGCGAAAAATAAAAATATTTATGTTAAAAATTCAATTTTAAAGAAACCTGTATATGACTTGCGATATGTGATTAACGGTAATGCAGATTATGAGTTTGAAAATTGTATCATATATTCTTCGGACGCACTCATTCAGTTTAACAGAGAAAGTAAAAAAGGTGATTATAAGAATTGCCTATTGTATGCACCAGGTTCTATTTCAGCAGGCCACAAAGGCGCCACTTATTCTTTAGAAGAAGCAGATGGTAAAGTCGGTAACTTTTATAAATGTATTTTAGCGAAGCCAAAGTTTAAAAAAGCTAGCAAAGGCGATTTCACTTTGTTAGAATTAAGTGCAGGTTATTTAAAAGGTAGTGACAAAAAATCTATAGGCGTAAGAATGAACGAAGATTTAGATTTACGCTGAAATGTATAATTCCGTGTGGCTAGAGTTGACGCCCGTCTTGACTTGCCTATATTTGAGTGAATTTAATTAGGACTCAAATATGAACTCATTTTTTATTGTCGGCACAATTTCATCTCTCGACACTCTACGTGATCTATCTGAACACCCCTCGAAATTAGAAGGTTGTGACGTAGTTGAATTGCGTTTTGATGAATACATGGATTTGAATGAAGCGAAATCTTTAGCCCGAGAGCTGAGTCAGCATCGTCCGATTCTCATTACGATTCGCACAAATAAAGAAGGTGGGACTTGGCAAATTGACGACGCCCATCGCTTTGAGTTTTTTAAAGAGTTTTTTGACATTGCGACCTACGCAGATATTGAACTCAAAAGTGACTTATTTGCCTATCAAAAGCGTAGTGACTTTCCCGAAAATATGACCATTATCTCTTCTTTTCATAATTATGATCAATGTCCAAGTGAAAGCGAAATGGCTCAGTTAATTAAGCAAGGTGAGGACTGGGGCGTGGATATCGTGAAGCTCGCCGTTTTTTGCAATGAAGAAGCTGACCGTGCGACTTTAGAAAATGTCCTCACTTCTCACCCGAACTCGAGCTTAGCGCTTATGGGCATGGGGCCAGAGGGGCTAGAGACACGATTTACTTTGCCGAAATTAGGCTCAAAATTTACCTATGGTTTTTTAGATAAACCCGCAGCACCAGGGCAACCGTCATGTCGTGCCCTAGCACAAAAACTTAAATAATTTAACTCGATACATTTTGGAGAAAATATGAGATCAAATATAGCAACACAGCAATCCTTGATGGATGAAAACGCCCGAGCGCGTTTCATCACAAAAACCTACATCAATCTATTTGGTGCCGTTATGGCCTTTATGGCGATTGAATCATTTCTCTTAGACAGCCCGCAAGCTCGTGAAATTGCGATTCGAGCTTTACAGGCAGGATGGTTATGGGTTCTAGGAGGATTTATGGTCGTTTCATGGATTGCTACATCTATGGCGAGAGCGGCGAGTAAACCCGTTCAGTACGCAGGCCTATTTTTGTATACAGGTGCTTATGCTTGCCTCTTCTTACCACTGATGATGTATGCACTGCAAGTTGTGCCTGATGGTGGTTTGGTGTTTAAAGCCGCTATGATAACGCTTTCAGGTTTCATTGCATTGACGGGGATTGCTTTTGTTACGCGCAAAAACTTTTCTTTTCTACGTGGCTTTCTCATGTGGGGAATGGGACTTGCGGTAATCACAATTTTTGCAGGTAGTTTGATGGGCTTTAATCTAGGTCTTTGGTTTTCAGTCGCGATGGTGGGCCTTTCTGGCGCGGGTATTTTGTATAGTACTTCTAATATCATTCACGAGTATAATGAAGATGATTATGTCGGTGCTTCTCTCGAACTCTTCGCTTCACTCGCGACAATGTTCTGGTATATCTTACAAATTGTCATCAGTTTAAGTGGTGATGATTAATTAGCTTTTAAGCTTAGACGCTTTATGGGGACGTGCTTTTGCACGTCCTTTTTTATGGAAATGCCGAGTATTTACGACGTGAAAGATCGTGTGTTTTTACACTTCTATAAAAATAAGTCATAAAAGCAAGTCACAAAAATGTATTCTATCTGGAAAGCAGGCATAATCGGTCTTATATAACGAGCAATTATAAAAATAAAACCCAGGAGACTTGTTGTGAAACAAAAATCACCTCTCAAACAAGATATTAAAATGCTGGGCGCTCTTCTCGGAGATACGATCAAAACTCAGGTAGGTCAGGAATTTTTTGACAAACTTGAAAACATTCGTTTACTCTCAAAGCGTGCTCGCAAAAACGACGATGAAGCTGCAGATAAAGAACTTAAAGATCTTATTCGCGGACTTTCTAATGAAGAACTTAAAAACTTAGTACGTGCTTTTGGTCAGTTCTTAAACCTTGCTAACCTCGCAGAAGCGCACCACTTCATGAGTGATATGAAGGACTTTGAAGAAGGCGCCCTCACAAAACACTTAACGAAACTCACGCAGATTATTCCAGAGCTTCTAGCTAACGGCAGAAGTAAAGAAGAAATTATCAATACAATTGCAGGGATGAATATTGAGTTGGTGATGACGGCTCACCCAACAGAAGTGAAGCGTAGAACGTGGTTGCATAAGCACGCGCAAATCAATACTCTTCTCGATCAGAAAGAAAATTACCGCATGACGCCTTCTGAGCAAAAAGATAATATTAACAGGATTGCGGTTCTTATTACTTCTCTTTGGGAATCAGATGAAATTCGCCGTGTCAGACCGACTCCTTTTGAAGAAGCCAAGTGGGGTCTCGCTATCATTGAAGACACGGTGTGGGACGCAGTACCACGCTTTATGCTTGAGCTCGATGCAATTGTCGAGAGCTTTACGGGTGAAAAACTCCCGACTTGGGCAGCTCCAATTAAATTTGCTTCATGGATGGGTGGAGACCGCGATGGTAACCCGAATGTAACACACGAAACAACCGAGCAAGTCTGCCTGCGTAATCGCTGGACCGCATCTGATCTCTATCACAAAGAAGTTAATAAAGCGATTCAAAGAATCTCAGAGACTGATTGTAGTGCTGAGCTTCGTGCCATCGTCGGTGACGTTCACGAGCCTTACCGTGTTTTCCTTAGACCTTTCCGAGCACGTTTCCTCGAAACTAAAAAATGGACTCAAGCTCAGCTCGAAGGCAAATCTTACGAGCCTCAGTTGCCATTGATGGAAGATATCAACGAGTTCCTCGACGCGCTTCACATCTGTCACCGTTCACTCGTTGAATGCAGTGGTAAAGACCTGGCCGATGCGAGTGTTTTAAAAATCATTCGTCGCGCAAGTTGCTTTGGACTCAATATTTTAAAACTTGATGTACGTCAAGAATCAACTCGTCACAGCGACGTGATTAACGCGATTACGGAACACCTCGAACTCGGTAGTTACGATGAGTGGGATGAAGCGAAGAAGCAAGAATTCCTCGTTCGCGAGTTAAAGAGCAAACGTCCACTTTTACCTAGAGATATTCAGTTTGATGCCGACTGCCAAGAAGTTGTTGATACAGTGAAAACAATTGCCAAACAGCCAGAAGAAGCTTTAGGTGCTTATGTCATTTCTATGTCGAGAGCCGCTTCCGATGTCTTAGCTGTGCACCTGCTTCAGAAAGAGTGTGGCGTTAAAAAACCTTTGCGCGTCGCCCCTTTGTTCGAAACTCTTGAAGACCTCGAGAATTCTGGTGAGATCATGGATACGCTCTTTGGTATTGATTGGTATAAAGGAGCCAGTCACGGCGAACAAGAAGTAATGATCGGGTATTCAGATTCTGGTAAAGATGCGGGTAAACTCGCCGCAAGTTGGGCGCAGTATACGGCTCAAGAAGCTTTGCACCAGGTTAGTGAAAAACACGGTATCAAATTAACACTTTTCCACGGTCGTGGTGGTTCAGTGGGTCGCGGTGGCGGTCCAGTTGAGCATGCACTCATGTCGCAGCCTCCTGGAACAGTTGATGGTCGCATGCGTGTGACAGAGCAGGGCGAAGTTCTTCAGGCTAAATACTCAACAATTGATGTGGCTTGTCATAACCTTCTTCTCTACGTGACGGCGGTACTTCAAGCCACACTTGCCAAGCCCCCAGTGCCTAAACCTGAGTGGCGCGAACTCATGGACAAGATGTCAGTGATTTCTTGTGACGCGTATCGCGATATCGTTCGCGGGCGCGAAAATTTTGTAAAATACTTCCGTCAGGTAACTCCTGAGCAAGAACTCGGTCGCCTTCATATTGGTAGCCGTCCTGCCAAACGTAAAAAGAGTGGTGGCATTGAATCACTCCGTGCAATCCCTTGGATTTTTGCATGGACACAGATTCGCTTAATGCTTCCTTCTTGGCTCGGTGTGGGTGAAGCCCTCAAAGTGGCTCTCGAAGATGGTAAGCACGATCAGCTTCAAGAAATGATTCAAGATTGGCCCTTCTTCTACTTCCTCATGGATATGATTGACATGGTTATGGTGAAGACAGATCACCGCGTCGCTAAATATTACGATGAAATTCTTGCAGATGACGACGTCAAAGAGCTCGGCCTTGAGCTTAGAACGAAATTGAAGCAGACTTTAGAAACTTCTCAGAAAGTCGTCGCGGGTCTCAGTACTCAAGAAGAGCGTGTCGCACTACGTGCATCAATTAAAGTACGTAACCCCTATGCCGACACCCTCAACTACCTTCAAGGTGAGTGTATGCGTCGTCTCTACAAAGAGAACCAAGATGGCGACCCCGTCTTGGAAGACGCAGTCATGGCGACCATTGCGGGTATCGCAGCCGCTATGAAAAATACGGGTTAATCCCTAGCTGATCAGATTCAAAAAAATGACAGTGCTCACAAGCACTGCCATTTTTTACATCTATGGGAGAGCATAGCACATCCTGTCAAATGCTCCTCGAAGGTGATAGAGTTTTACAGGGTGCAGAAACCCGAGGGATATGTTTTTTTTAAGCCTTAAGCTTATTCAAACATCAGTAGGTAACAGAGCATTGGTATCAATTTTTGCTTTTGGTGATGAGGTGTTTTATATTCTCTGTACTTTGGAAAGGAGAAAGTTATGGCTCATAATCGTGTAAAGGAAAGTTGTTCGGATCAGGCAGTTTATTATCTTGTGACTAATCGTATTGCTGGTGGTCGCATGTTATTCAAAGATGTCGAGAAATATAAGTTCAAGGAACTGTTATTTGCTGGTTCGGCAAAGCTCAGTTATCAGGTGATTGATTATGTTTTTATGGATAATCATTTTCATTTATTGATTAAAGTCCCACCAACTTCTGAGATGGATGATTTGGAATTATTGAGTCGTTATCGGCTTTATAGGAAGAACGAAGAAATCAATTTTATTAACTCAGAGCAGAAGGATGATTTCAGAGAACAAATTCATGACATCTCGTTTATTATTGGAAACTTTGAGCAGAGATTTGTTCAGTGGTTCAATCGAGAACATCAGTCTTGGGGTCGTCTCTTTGGTCAGAGATTTGATTCGGAAATGATTGAGGTTTCAGCTCAGTCAGATTCTCTGCTTCGAGTCATGGCGTACATCTCATTGAATCCAGTTAGAGCTGGAATTGTTACTGACCCAAAAGATTTCTTTTTCTGTGGATATGCTGATCGCCTCGCTGGTGGAAGTGTTGGAGACTGTGATAATGACTTCTTTGATCTCTTTTGTCGTAACATTGAGACGGAGGACGAAAAAAGTAAGAGAAAGCATTTTAGGGAGGTTTTTAGAGCTTATATGCTCGGCTTGCGTCGGTATAAGAATGCTGATTCGCAAACCTTGGCGGAGTTCTTCCGAGAAGTCAATTTATCTGAGAAATTAGCCTGGGATGATCTCTTTATTCACAAGTGTCGATTCTTCACCAAATGCCTAGTCATTGGCTCTGAGGCTTTCGTTCGAGAGAAACTGGCTAAGTTCTCAGGCAAGATGAAATGGAAAAGAATTCATGAGCCTTACACTGAGGATGAATGGAATGATATTTATTCCCTCAAGCCAAGGCGACGATCAGGCTGAGCGGGGAGCCCCCGCGGACTGGATGGATGAAAATCCGCAGTTATTAACCAAAAATATTCGATTTAATCAGGACGACCTCACAATCATCTTGATTGAGTCGTTTTTCTTTTAGCTGCCTTTATACGATCTCGGCTAAGTTTCTGCTTCGATCTCTGGGCTTTTAATCGGCTAAAAGAAAAAGTTGAGTTTTTACACCCATTTTGACCCCTTAAATACAGAAAAAGAGCCTCGATTTGAGACTCTTTACGATCAGCCTTTTTCTAAGGCCTGCCCTTTCCGCCTTCCCGCCTTCCTTTCCGCCTTCCTTTCCGCCTTCCCTTTCCGCCTTCCTTTCCGCCTTCCCTTTCCGCCTTCCCTTTCCGCCTTCCCTTTCCGCCTTTTACGATCAGCCTTTTTCTAAGGCCTGCCCTTTCCGCCTTTTAGTTATTAAAAAAGTGTCCTGTACCCAATATTTCCTGTCCCCAATATTTAACTTTTTTTCCTTTTCTTAGATATGTTCCATTTTTTACCCTGTTTAACTTTAATGACACATATTATAATTTTAAAACAAAGGTGAAATAATGAGAAAAGACAAAACACACCGCGTTCCTTCAGGCTCAGGGCTCAGGGCTCAGGGCTCAGGGCTCAGGGCTCAGGGCTCAGGGCTTGACAATAAACAATTTACTTTAATCGAGCTTTTAATGGTAGTAGCTATTATTGGTATCCTCGCATCTTTCTTAATTCCAGTTTTAAGCAATGCAAGAGAAAAGGCAAAATCAGTATCCTGCGCGAGTACCATGAAACAACTGGGCATCTCTTTTATCATGTTTACAGCTGACAATGATTTTTACATGCCTACCTCAAACCATGGTTACAAAGGGCGTGTAACCTGGGATGATCACCTAGCCGGCTATGATGGTAGAGACTCACTTTCAGGAGCAGCAAAAGGTGGTTCGACTTTTCCAAAAACTATTTATGGTGATAATTATGCTCAAGCCTACACGTGTGCATCAGATCCTGGAATCAGATACTATGGTAAAAGTAAAAATACATCTACTCGCAGTTACTCGATGACTTACATGAGGGTTGGCGATGGACTAGGTGAAACAGGTATTTATCTTAAATATAAGGGTGTTGGTGGTAAAACCAACGGTGGCACACCAATATCTAGAAAGCTCAGTAGCATGGGCAATACCTCTGGGACAATAACTTTAGTTGAAAATCAATCCACTGAGAATATTTTAGGAAATGGATGGCAACCGACTCGACATGCCAATGCATACTACAATAAATACATCAATGTAAAACTCCCACACCTTAAGCAAAAATCTAACTACCTCATGGCCGATGGCCATGTAGAAAAGTTCAACTTTCTAAATACCTTGATCAAAACTGACGGCACTAGTGCATTGCCATTTATAAATTATGATATCTCAGATACTTACTGGGATGCCTCAAGATAAGCAATTTTTTCTCTGGAGCTATATTCGCAGGAATATGCAGGATATGGGGACAGGTTAAATTTTGAAGGGGAAAACTCTACAATATGGGGACAGGTTATGGGATATGGGGGATATGGGGACAGGTTAAATTTTGAACGTTATATCTGGGGTTTTGTCCCAGACCCTACTCAAGGTACTGCCGTACGGGCCAATAGTTTTTATCCGCCTTTGTGGCAACACCCCTTAAGAATCCCAACGCTAGTCGCTGCGCGCCCGCGCTTAATCTTAACTATCTGCTATTCAGCTCGATCATTGGATTTTAATCCTGATCAGCCCTCTCGGATGAATTTTGGTAAAAAATGCCTATCTGCTGTTAAGATCAGCTGATTTTTTGAATTCTAAAGAATACCTAATAAAAATTTAATGCATTACATATATTTAACGAATATGTATCATTTTAAACGGATCTAAAAAATGAACTCTGATCAAGACGATGTTGTACCTACCTACAAGCCGCAGCCTAATTTGCCCCATGCCTTCGGCATGTTGAACTCTCAATTAAACTGTTGGCGGAATTGTGAAACGGGGCATTAGGAAATGTCATTTATTTTAGTTCCGCGTGTTAAGAACAAACTTTAATTCTCCTTTTATAAGTGAGTGAATAGATCATTTAATCTGTCGTTTAAATATATATAAACCCAGAAGTGTTCGCGTAATAGCGAATTTGTAATCGCGAGCGGGGAAAGAAATTCCGTATAAGTAGCGTGAGATTTTTCCTTCTTCAGTTAGCACGTGACTAACTGAGGGGTGAGAATAATCTCCTTGATCAGGGTTTTCTTTACTGGGAACCCATTTGTATTTGAAGCCTAAAGTTTTTGTGATTTCATCAGCAACTTCTTGAGTCGTTGTGAGGAAGTGGATGCCCGTACCTTGAAGGCTGTATTGCTTGAGGTAGTTAGCTCTTTTAGCTTGAGCTAAAATGTGATTTTCTTTTGGTTCAAATGAAATGTTGAGCATTTCAAAGTGTTCGCCGGGCTTCCAGTCGAGTTCGTCGAGAACCATGAAGGAACCAGTGAGTAAAGCGTTACAAGTACCGCCACATGAGTAGTACACCATATTGATGACTACGGGGCGACCTTGTTCAAAGTAAGTTCTAAGTGCCACTTTTTCGCCGGCCTC
>NZ_ABCK01000038.1 GCF_000170755.1 Lentisphaera araneosa HTCC2155 | reverse complement strand
TGATTGATTTGGAATACTGACTCAATATCATCCCATGGATCAGAGCTAAGCTGCTTAATACCAAGAGAAATACGCTGCTCGTTTGGATCTATATCGAGAACTTTCGCCTCAACTTCATCACCTTTCTTAAGCACTTCTGCAGGGTTATTAACTTTCTTAGTCCAAGACATATCAGAAATGTGAATCATACCGTCGATATCATCTTTAATCTCAACGAATGCACCATAAGTAGTTAAGTTGCGAACTTTACCTTTAACAATAGAACCGATTGGGTAATCTCTAGCAATAACTTCCCAAGGATTATCTTGAGTCTGACGAAGACCGAGTGAGATCTTGCGAGTATCTTCTTGGATATCCAAAATGATAGCTTCAACTTCTTCACCAATCATAAGAACGTCGCTTGCACGAGTAATACGCTTAGTCCAGCTCATTTCTGAAACGTGGATAAGACCTTCGATACCATCTTCTAACTCGATGAAAGCACCGTAAGGCATGATGTTAACAACTTTACCAGCAATCTTCTTGCCGAGTGGGTAACGACCTGCGATATCTTTCCAAGGGTCATTACTCTTCTGTTTAAGACCGAGTGAAACACGCTTTTTCTCTTCGTCGATGTCGAGGATCATTACTTCTGTAGTATCACCAATTGCAAGCATCTCTGATGGATGTGCAATACGTCCCCAGCTCATGTCTGTAATGTGAAGAAGACCATCCATGCCGTTCAAATCAATGAATGCACCGAAGTCTGTAATATTTTTAACTTTACCAGGAAGAACATCACCAATTTTAATCACTTTAAGAAGCGCATCTTTTTGCTCCTCACGTGCTTCTTCGAGAAGTTCACGACGTGAAATAATGATGTTGTTTTTATCTTGGTTAATCTTAAGTATTTTAAATTCGTACTCTTGATTGAGGAAATCGTCTAAATTGCGAACTGGACCGATATCGATATGTGAACCTGGGAGGAAAGCTTCGACGCCAACATCAACAATTAAACCACCTTTAACACGGTACTTAACTAGACCTTTAATGAGGTCACCTTCGTTAGTGTTATCGAGGAGGTTAGACCAAGCTTTCTCAAGCTCTGCACGTGCAACCGAAATTTCCGGCATGCTATTTTCATCTTCTAGAGCTTCGAGATATACCTCAAGCTCATCACCAACCTTTACAGCATCCCAGTTTTTAAACTCATCTGAAGGTACGAAACCTTCTGCCTTATAGTTAATGTCAATTAGTGCACCGTTATCTCTCTTATCAACGACAACGCCTTTAATAAGTTTACCTTCTTGGTAATTTCTAGTGCTAGTCTCTTCTGCGCCAAACAATTCTTCCATGCTTGGCATATTATCAATGTTTATGAATTCCATATACGATTCTCGAATCACAACACTTGTTGATCTTCGTTGGGTTTAATAGTTAACAATATCTCTTAAAACCGGACAACCCGGCAAAAGGAGGAGGAAAATACATAAGTTTAACTGTTGTTCAAGTGTTTTTATCAAAAAATCTTAATTTTCAAAGATTCATATTTCTCTCTAAACACTATATTTACATACAATTAACAATCTGGAGTGTCTATGAAACTTGCCCCCTACCCAAAATCTTTCGAAGGTAGCTGGATCTGGGAATCCGATGAATCTGACAAGTGCATCCTTAGTTATGAATTTTACCTTAAAGAAATCCCTGCTTCAGCCGACTTCTGGTTTGCTGTAGGTGAATTTGCTCATATCTATGTAAATGGTATGCACCTCACTTATGGCCCCCACGCAGGCTCAAGCAATATATATAGCATCAACTATCTCGACATCACTTTCCTCCTGCAATCTGGTCGTAATAATATCACTGTTCTCGCAAGTGCACCCGACCTATCTCTTTACAGTAGACCTAAAACTCCCAAAGGCTTCTGGGCTCAAATCCTTATTGATGAGTCCGAACACTTTGCCACTGGTCCTGATTGGAAAGCAGCTCCAGCCAGCCATATCCTCAACGCCCCTCCTCGTCGTTCAGCGGGTTGCCTCCCCGTTCAATCTTTTGACCTAAGACACCACAACCTCCAAGAATTTTTTGACGGCAAATCTGAACTCAACAACCAAGCTCAACTCTTGCGCAAAGCTGAAGCAACACAATTCAATCCCTACAGCCAAACCTTACGAGAAAGCTCATCCAACCCTTTCCCTAAAATCCGTGCACTCGGACTCTTTGACCAAGTCCTTCCCTCTATGCATATTGACTTCTCATCTGTATACACTGAACCAGGCGCCTACGTTGCAACTTCATATTTCTATATAGAAGAAGAAGTAAAAACAGAAATTTTGACATTCTCGGATAGTGCATTCAAAATCTTTATCAATGGCTTTTTAATAAACGAGCAAGGTTCACAAACCTTCATCAACGACGCAGACCCTAGCTGGCATCAAGAAATGTCTGCTATGGAACGTGGTGATTTACACCCCATGTGTGCCGCCACTTTAAAACAAGGATGGAATTCGTTGAGAATCCTATCCTACGCCGACAAACACAGCCAAAGACTCGCACTCAACTTCGTCAGCCTCTCATTGGAAGAAGCCATCCCGCATATTCAACGCGACAAAAACTCAGAAAGAGGCCACCTATTAGCAGGCCCACTCAATATCCCCTTCCCCAACTTAGCTGGATCCTTAAACTTTAACCTCCTTCACTTTACACCCGTCCCACTCAACTCCTTTTCAGATATCTCTATCTTTTTGCAAGCCTGCACATATAAAGCTGAATCTTACGATGAAGATGGCTCCAAAACAATCACCCTTGCCCCTAACCAATACCTTTGCTATGATATTGAACAGATACGCTCGGGTTGCGTCAGAATATCTATCGATACGCCACAGGACAGCGACATCTTTTTAGTCTTTGCTGAAAGTTTCAATGACGGCATCCCACGTTCACTTCACCCACTCCACGGCAGAAGAGCCATCCACGTAAAACTCAAAGCAGGCAGAAACAACTGGGAAGACTTCTTTCCCGTAGGACTGCGCTATGTTTTCATCTTATCTGCAGCCAATTTCGACATAAACATTAACGACGTTCAACTTCTAGCTCTACAAAAACCAGAATCCACAGGGACAAAATTTGAAGGTCCTGATTCTGACATGAACGAAATCTGGAAACGCTCACTTAGCACACTTAATTCATGCTCTGAATACAGCTACATGGACTCCCCCACTGGTCGACGTGCCCAATTCCTTCGTGATACAGCGCTGCAATCAATCTATGCCATGACCGCAACTGGCCAATACGAGCAAGCCAAAACTTCCTTAATTGAATTCTCCCATGGTCAATATGAAACAGGTGAACTCCCATCTGTCTACCCAAGCTCCTATCTCTATACTGTAGGTGAATCAAGCATGTATTGGGTCATTTGGCTGCAGCAATATCTGCTGCATACGAATGATACAGAAACCGCCGAAACACTCCTCACGACACTTAAAGAGATTGTCAACTATTACTATTTCTTTGAAAATGATGACGAGCTCCTAGCTGGTAGCGTCGCCATCTTATCTTCTCAAATCCCCGACGATGCACCAATGGCCCCGAACACAATCTTCACCTCCTTTAATTGTATATACTTAAGAATGCAATCCGCCGTATCTTGGATTTATTCATTCCTTGATCTTGATGAGGACACACAGAAAGTCCGTGATAAAATGCTTCGTATCAGCAAAAACCTCAGATCTCTTTGCTGGGATAGTAACAATAAGCTTTTTGCTGATTGGAACTCCGATGGAACACAAAGTAATACGCACTCTGTAGAAAGTAATTTTTTAGCAATGAATGCAGGCATAATCCCGAGCAACTCTATCAATGACTTCCTTAACCAAGCCACCTCACAAGAAAAGCCTCACTTAAAACTTGAGTTCCTCCACCCGAAATCGCCATTTCTATATGACTTAGTCACACAGGCTGCCACGAACATCAACCTAAGGTCCTGGGCCTTTGATGTTATAAAATGTTACTGGGGCGCCATGGTGAAAGATGAACTTAGTACATGGCCCGAGTTTTATGACCCCTACAACGACTTCTCTAAAGAGAATACCAGCCTATGTCACGGAATCGGCTGTGGCCCAGCTCAGTTTTTAATTAATGAGGTTGCTGGCATTCGACCCGCAGCGCCAGGCTATGAGCAAATCTACTTTAATCCTCTCATTGATAAAATGGATTGGGCTCGTGCAAGAATCAAAACCATTCACGGCCACATCAAAGTTGAATGGCTCAAGAATCCTGAAGGCGGAGTTGACGTCAGCATAGAATCTGCCTACCCCGTCGACATGATCCCTCAGCTCAAGCAAGAGGTTGCCAATAACTCATCCTTCCATTTGAGTGATAATATTAGCATAATTGGGCGAAATTGAGGTCAATTCCATTCTTCAATAATAAAGTCGCGATAACCACTTGCAAGGAATTGACTTTGCGTTATATTCACCCCTCTTTTGTCAGAAGACAGTCCCGATTTAACTGAGACCAATATAATTTTTAAGGAATTTTAACATGTACGCAATTATTGAGACAGGCGGCAAGCAATACACCGTTCGTGAAGGTGATGTCATTCGCGTAGAACGCCTCAAAGCCGAAGGCGCTGCATACACTTTCGATAAAGTCCTCGCCCTTGGCGGAGATGATGCAAAATTTGGAACACCTTTAGTTGATGGCGCAAGCGTAAACGCTGAAGTTGTTAACGAAGCTAAAGGTAAAAAACTTATCGTTTTCAAAAAGAAACGTCGTAAGAGATACAAAAAGACTCAAGGTCACCGTCAGTGGTTTACTGAAGTAAAAATCACTGGTATTAACGCCTAAGCCTTAGTTCCTCTTTAAAAAAGCCGAGTTTACTTACGTAAATTCGGCTTTTTTGTTTTTATTCTTGTGCTCTCTGCGGTAATTTTTATATAGATCAATATTTCAATTACTCAGGAGTCAAACATAATGCCCACATCTAAACTCAACTCAATACTCGTTACCGGCGTCCAAGAAGGGGCCTCGGACTGGCACATACGAGAAGGTAGCCCCGTCGCCTTGCGCGTCCATGGTGGCCTCTATGAAATCTCCGACGGCTTTGTCCCCGACTATGATTTTCTAAGTTCTGCAATAGTAGAAATTGCAGGTCAAAAAGTTTTGGACCTCTACCTGGAAACAGGCGATGCGGATTTTGCCTTTGACGAAGACAATGCAGGTCGCTTCCGTGCCAACATCCACAGGCAGCGTGGCTTACTCTCCATGACTTTTCGTCACGTTAAAAGTGATGTCCCACCCCTCGAAGCCCTCGGCCTCCCAGAAATCATTCTTAAAATCGCGGAATACGAACGTGGTATCATTCTAGTAACAGGAACTACTGGCTCAGGTAAGTCTACCACAATGGCATGTATGCTCGAGCATATGAACACCAACATGAATCGCCACATTATCACAGTGGAAGACCCTATTGAATATAACTTCAAAGACAAAAACTCTATTTTTGAGCAACGCGAAGTAGGTATCGATACCGTCTCATTCGGAGCCGCCCTAAAATATGCACTACGACAGGACCCTGATGTCATTGTAGTTGGTGAAATGCGAGATGTTACTTCAATTGAATCTGCCCTTCACGCTGCTGACACTGGCCATATGGTTATCTCTACACTTCACACCGCCAATGCCGGCCAATCAATCACCCGCCTACTGGACACATTTCCTGCTACGGCGCGCGAAGCACTCCGTAAGTCTCTCGCAGAGAACGTAGCTGCTATTGTCTGCCAACGCCTCGTCCCAAGAGCCTCTGGACGCGGCATGGTCCCTTGTAATGAAGTCATGATTAACACGGCCTTCATCAAGAAACTCATCCTTGACGACAAGGTTGACCAAATTTCTGGTGCAATTGCAAAAGGAAGTGAATACGGCATGTTCACTTTTGACC
Organism: Lentisphaera araneosa HTCC2155; assembly: GCF_000170755.1. Taxonomy (NCBI): domain Bacteria; kingdom Pseudomonadati; phylum Lentisphaerota; class Lentisphaeria; order Lentisphaerales; family Lentisphaeraceae; genus Lentisphaera; species Lentisphaera araneosa. Next base: position 30,015 of record NZ_ABCK01000038.1, on the reverse strand, counting down.
AACGACTCTTACAACTCGTGAATGCAGGCGACATCACAGAAGAAGCCGCAATGGGCTTTGCCAACAATCCTGAATCGCTACAAATGAACCTGAAAGGCATCTTCCTTTCCGCTGACTAAAACTAATTAAATCAGTAGAACTTCAAAGCAGCTATCCTTAGCTGCTTTTTTTGTTTAAGGAAGACTCCAAGAGATACTTAACCTCAAGCTGATTAATTGGCTTCAAAATAAAACCATTACAAACTTCAAGTGCTTGGGCCCTTTGCTGCTCAACAGTACTTAAAGCAATGATTTGAACATCGTTCATATGCTCATCTTCTCTTAAAATCCGCACAAGCTCAAAGCCATTCAGCTTAGATATTTCCATATCTAAAAAAATGACATCAGGTAAAAAACTCCTAGCCTTCTTCAGAACCTCGACTCCATTACTCGCCTCCTGGACTTCACACTGGTAAGCTTCACAGACTTTCTCTATAGTCGCTCGATTAAACTCTTTGTTATCTACGATTAACACACGCGAGCTATCTCCATCTACAGCTTCAAGCTTTTGTACATTTTCCACTTCCTTCAGAGCGATCTCCACATTAGGTATCGTAACCTCAAACTCACTCCCCTCACCAATATCGCTCTTCAAATTAAGCCTACCTCCCATAAAGCGCAAAAGTTGCTTACACAAAGCTAAACCCAAACCGACTCCACTCCCTTCATTAAAACTATCCTCTTTGGGCTTTTCAAAACATTGAATATCTGTTTCTGATGCCCCTTTTCGATTCCCCTACCTGTATCTTTTACACTCAAGAGTAAATCAATACTAGTTCGCTCATTTTTACCTCTAAGCAAGGACACTGAAATAGTAACGCCACCTTCATCTGTAAATTTAACCGCATTATCTAAGAGATGCATCAAAACTTGCTTTAATTTAGTCGATCTAACAAAAGCAAACTCGGCAGCCCCTCTTCTACATGAATTTTAAAGAATAATTGTTTTTTAGAACACGGACCTAGAAACACAAGCTCCAACTCGCGAAGAAACTTCCTTAAATCGACGACACTAAGTTTATCTCCAACTGTAGCCGTACTCGTTTTTGATAAATCTAGAAGATCATTAAGCATCTTTAACAAGGTATTCCCTGCGTTAATTACATTCTTTAAAAGATCCAATTTACTAGAATCAGATTCTTTTTGCTTGAGTAGTTGAGTAAAACCTAAAATGGCATTCATCGGAGTTCGAATTTCATGACTCATATTTTTAAGAAATAATGTCTTTGTCCTATTAGCTGCCTCAGCCCTATCTCGAGCATGTGCAAGCTCTTCAGTTCTGTCACTAACTAACTGCTCCATCTCATCTTGATACTGTTCAATTTGGCCAAGCATATTATTAAATGATTCACCCAAAACTCCAATTTCTTCAGGTACTGTCGATGAATTTGAAGTCTGATACCTATCTCCTTTAGAATATGATCGGATATTTTCAACCAAAGAGTCTAATGGACGAGAGATCGTGTAGGAAAAATAAACTCCTACAATCACCACAATAACAAGAACAAGAACGCTGTAGATTATGAGCTTATTTAAACTTTTCTCAATAACTGAAAGAACGGCCTGATAACTCTGTGAAACCACTACTGTCATCCTTCCTTCACGATAAGTACTCCCATGTCGAACCCCCTCTCTATCGAAGCGAAAGCCTTGAATATCTAAGCTCAATTTTTCGCTTAAAGATCCACTAACCGGAGTCAGTAGTTCATCATCGCTCACTCCAGCAATAAACCTCCCATACTCATCAATCAACTGGGCTTCACCACTTTCTCCAAAGTCCAAATGACCAATAACGGCGGTCACTTGATTCACATTTAATTGAGCATACATGATGTAAGTTATTTCACCCCTCTGATCATAAACAGGTGTGGTGAAGGAAAAAACTATATGCTTGGGGTCCAATGTAAAATAAGCTGGTGAAACCTGAGTTTCTTTATCCGTAAGAGCTTTTTTAAAATACGCAGCATACTTAACCCCTCCCCTATAATTAAAATTTGTAGTAACCAGGATCTCACCTTCCAAACTCAACAATGAAACATTTTCAAAATCTCCAATTAAGCCTTGTAATTGTTTGAGCTTCTCAAGCTTTTGCTTCATAGAATATGATTTATCATTTATAATCGGATGCGCTGCTATTACCCTCATATCCCTTTCAGCTCTGGTAAAAACTTGACTCACATTATAGTGGACTTCTTTTGCCAACACTCTTGAGGTTGATAAATCCTTATCTAACAATGTATTTTCTAAAAAATGCACTCCTCCCAGAGACAAGGATGTAATGGCAACTACGCTAATTAATACAAAGTAAATGAGCACTCTATGCTTCAAACTTAAAGCTTTACCCTTAATCATCTCCCACACCTTTCGATTGATTTGACAAATGAAGATAAAGTCGGTTTATGGCCGCATTATTCTCTTTAACTCGCTCTTGCTTTTCACAAATCTTCAACAAACTATCAGGCATATTAATCAAGGGGTTACTCAATGATTCTCTATCCATATACTTCTCTGCCCCCGCCACTGCGGGTGCGGATTTAAACTGCAAGGAAATCTCTGCCGCTACTTGTGGAGAATTAATAAACTCCATAAACTTGTAGGCATTTTCTTTATTAGGAGCATTCATATTTAAACACAGCAAATCTCGCCAAACACAAGGGCGATCTAATGAATAAATGAACTCAATATTGCTATTATCTTCTTGATATAACAACGTATCACCACTATATGCCATAGCAATCCAAACCTCACCCTCGTTCAAATCATCGAGACCAGAGTAGACATCCTGAAATTTTGGCATCATCTTTTTTAATCTAGTCCCAAAATCATAGGCATGCTGATGATCTGTCTCATTTTCTGAATTCATACTTACCCCCACCGCATTCATCAGCATATAAAAAATATCAACCGGCTCATCTAACAGTGATATTTTACCTTTAAACTTTTCGTCAGCTATAAGAAAACGACAATCCTTAAAAGCTAAGTCCACATATCTCTTATCTACAGCAAAGCCCAACAAACCAATTCCATAAGGAACTCCGTAACTTTCCGCATCTCTGAACAAAGCATGTGGCTCGTGATCCACTACCATCCTTGTCCGGTCAAGCTTTTCAATAATTTTTAATGGTTCAAGGATTGTGATCGCTTCATCAACATCGACCATCAACAAATCACAAAAATCTGGTTTTGATTGCAAAACCGCAATTTGCTCATCAGCAGTTTGGAATTCTTTAAGAACGACTTTTATACCCGTCTCCTTCTCAAACTGCTCGAGAATATTCTGAGGAGTATAATCTTCCCAATTATATAATATCAGCTCCTTCTTTTCTACATCATCAGAATCAGTCTCTGTTGGCGCTTGATCACACGACACTAAGAAGAACACCAAAAGGACTCCTAAAAAATGCCAATACTGCTCTTTAGTCAAAATCTTCAAACCACACCATTTTATAAAAATTATAAATCAAAATACATCAATCTCAGCAGTGATACAAACAGCATCACTTTCTAAGGATACATTCTAAAAGAGTTTAAGACAATAAAAAAGAGTAGTGATCACTCACTACTCTTTCTATGAAAATGTAAAGATTAATTAAGCTTTATCTTTTTGGATGAAATTGTAAATCAGAGCCCCTAAAACAGCCCCTACAATTGGCGCTAACCAAAAGACCCACAACTGTGACACGGCCCAATCACCAACAAAGACTGCCACTCCAGTACTTCTTGCCGGGTTCACTGATGTGTTACTAACTGGAATACTTATTAAGTGAATAAGCGTTAAGCCTAAACCAATTGCGATAGGCGCAAAGCCTTTAGGAGCACGGTCATCTGTTGCCCCTAATATTATGATCAAAAACATCATTGTCATCACTATTTCACAAATCACAACAGCAACTAAGCTATATTGTCCTGGAGAATGATCCCCGTAACCATTGGAGGCAAAACCTGCAGATAAATCGAAGCCTGCTTTACCGCTCGCTATCAGATATAAAACACCTGCCCCCAGCAAACCACCAATCACTTGTGAAATGATATAAGGCAAGAGATCTTTCACTGGGAAACGACCTCCTGCACACAAACCTATAGAAACAGCTGGATTCAAATGACAACCCGATATGTGACCAATTGCAAAGGCCATAGTTAATACGGTAAGACCAAAAGCCAAAGATACACCTACTAAACCGATCCCTACTTCTGGAAAGGCTGCCGCCAACACAGCACTGCCACATCCACCTAAAACTAACCAAAATGTTCCAATTAACTCTGCAATATATTTATTCATCTTCACTCTCATTTTTTAAAAAATTTAAGAACTATACAACTTCGATTTAATTCATTGAAGAGAACCTTATAATTTTTACTTAATCTTAACAGAGATTATAAATGTGTTTAGCTTACACGAGTCGCAATATAAGTCACTACAAAGGGAACTTTTTGAATTTGTGGGTACATCTCTCTCCAAACATCACTATCGTAGGGCATGCACTTTAATAGCTCATCACCGTTCAAAAGCTCAAGCTCAAGTGGCTTTAGTTCAAGTACTTTTTCGATTTTAAAACCAAGCTCTATAAGCCAATTAATATAGGTCGAAATCGGATATTGCCTCGTCCTAATAAAGCTACTTTCATCTTTTGTGAAGCGCACTTCTCGCGGGGGTTCAAAATAGTTACTCACGAACATCCCCTCCTCATAATCATCCAACTGAATCCATTCTCCTGCAAAGACAGGGTGACCCGTTGTCATATGCAGGCGACCTCCAATTTTTAACATAGCTGCACATTTTTGCAAAACACTTTTTTGATCCTCCGCAAAAGGCAAAGCCCAAGTACTGTGTATAAAATCCCACTCGCCCAGGGCTTCCGGATCGATCTCATCTAAATCCAGTTGTTTAAACTTTAGTTTCAAACCTTCTTCTTTAGCAATAACTTCACCATGCGACAATTGCTCTTCGGAAATATCTGTCACCAAACATTCTGCGCCTTGAGAAGCCAGAAATAGCGAATTTTGCCCCGCACCCGCACCTAATTCTAAACACCTTAAACCTTCAAGTTTTTCAGGCAAAGCTTTAACTTGACTATCTCCTGGCAGTAAGGGCCCATAATGAAAATCATTAATTGAGATGCGTGTGACAGATTGATATTCTTTGGAAGTTTCTTCCCAATACTGACGGCTATCGCCAGAGTCATTTCTTTCCACGTCGACTCACACTCTTTTTAATTTTTTCTTCTAGAGAGTCAACTCTCTTTTTGTTGAGTTTATAAAGATCACTCGTTTCATATTTTTTCTTTAAAGCGACAATTTGTGCCCTAGCAGAACCAGCTTCATTCCTTTGCCAACTATTCTTTGCTTCGTTTAAATAATTCTCAAAATCAAATTTGGCCATACGATTTGCCTCATCTACCAAGAACACTTCAAATTCAGACATTTCAACGCCTTCATTAAGTTTACACTTTTGAAAATTCCTGTACCAAAACAATAAACTTAATGCCCCTTCTCTTGGGAACTCAGAACTAATGGCCAATAAGGACTCTAGGCTCTTTAAGCCAAAGGTACTTAAACTTAAACTTTTAAGTTCACCATCAACCACCCCCATAAGAATATCACTCTTAATGGAACGTACTTCGACTTCATCTTTCCCATGCTTGATCAACAAACCCTGCAAGGAGCTGTCTTCATCTACTAAAGAATTCCGCACTTCGTTTGCCTGAACAATAATATTTGTCATCTGCTCCGACCAAATAGGATCATACGCTTCACTATTTTTCAAGAATGTTAACAGTTCAGTACTAGCTTTCCTTCCTAAGTAAAACCTAAGAATATCCCTTCTCATACTATCTCGTTCACTTTGAAGAGCCAGCTCTCCCAAGTCTTGACTAACAAAGCCTTGCTCTGAATTAGCCAAAAGATCATCCTCCTCCTCTTCTGCTAGAGTAGATTCCTCACTAAAAAATTCATTTTGACGTCGTTCTCGTATCAAAATCTCCAAAACGGCTTCACGCCATTCTAAACATTCTTCGGCTTGTGGTGAACTAGGATATCTTGCTAAAAAGGCCTCAATTTTCTTAAATAAAGTAAACGCTTCTACTGAACTTACACTTTTATCAATTGACTGAGATAGAACAGCAAATTCTGCTAAACGTTTCTTATCCCCTTTATCGACTTTCACTGTCTTATCCACTGATTTATCGCTATTAAAAACAATGATCCCAATCAACAACATGACCGTCACTAAAGCAGTAAAAGCCTGTAGCCGTAAACTTTTCTTCCTTTGTTGGTTCCTCTTTTCCGTAAAGCTAAATCGCGTTTTAAAAATTTTAGTAGAAAAGCTAGAAGTCGTGCTCATATCTCCAGCATAGCGTCTCAAGAGGCGGAGGTCTTTAGCTAGATCACCGAAACTCATGTAGCGATCATCAGGGTGCTTTGACATCATTTTAGTAATGACCGTAACTAAATCCTTAGGGACAGAAGGATTTAGCTCCTTAATTGGCAAAGCCTCTTCTTCTAAATGTTTTTTATTCACATCTTTGATATTACCATCAAAAGGAACATTGCCCGTTAAGGCCTCGTAAGCTGTGATCCCCAGTGCGTAAATATCTGCACGTGTATCAGCTTTTAAATTAAGTATCTGTTCTGGACTCGAGTATTTGTAATCTCCATCAGAAAACCTCGATCGTGACCCTGCTAAACCAATATCAGAAATTTTGATCTGAGCTTTCGAGTCGATCAAAATATTTTCAGGCTTCACCGCTAAGTGAGGTAAGCCTTCAGAAGTCCACGCATAGTCCAGTGCATGAGCAATCTGTGACAACAGACGTATGGTCATATTAACTGGCAATTTACCTCTATCGTCAATTAATTGCCTTAAGTTTTGACCAAATACATATTCTACAACTAGGTAGTAATACCCACCTTCTTCATTTACAGAATAGGCTTGTACAATATTGGGGTGATTTAAACGTGCGGCGACTCGAGCTTCTTTGAAAAATTCCAAAATATGCTCAGAGTGCTCGGCCATATCATTATCTAAAACTTTTAAGGCTACATCGCGAACCAACGTTTCTTGATAGGCTTTGTAAACCTCACCCATGCGGCCTGAACCAATATGTTCTTCAACACAAAAGTCTCCAATGATATAACCTTTTTCAAATGGCTTCGGAACCTTGAGAACCGTCCCACACGATCCACATTGGACCGCTTCCCCTGGCTTGCCGTCATCTACTGAAACAGCCTGCCCGCAAGAAGTACATTTAAAACGCAAAACAACACCAACATTTAAATTCAAATAATTGATTATAATTGAATAGATTTTTAGGAGAAAGCAATTCGTCAAAGTCGCTTTCATCAACTTCATAAAGAAGCTACTGCAATTAATTCAAGATTTTATCAAAAGCTCGTAAAAATATCTTCAAACAAACTCTTTAAAGACTCGTTCCATGTGAAGGAAGTTTTTTTCATGAGTTAAAGATTCTACGCTTAAGCGCGCTTGCTCACCGAGCTGTTTGCGATTCTTCGAATCAAATAACTGTAGCATCGCCTCTTCAAATTGACCCAAGGAATCAGGGCGTGGAATTACATAGCCATTTTCACCATTACGAATCATTTCTGAAGCACCATTAAACTCAGTACTTATCACTGGAACGCCTGCGGCCATGGCCTCAAGAACTACCAAGGAGCATGGATCATACCACGTCGGCTGCAAGTAGGCATCAGATGCGCGATAGACGAGCTCAGGATTCTCTACGGCTCCTAAAAAACTGAAGTAAGCTCCTAAGCCTCGACTCTTAATCATCGTTTCGTATACTTTTTTCTTGCCTTTACCTGCTACAAGTACAATGAAGTCCTCTTGCTTTTCCTTAAGCCGATCGACGACCGCAATAATTTCACGTAAGCCTTTGAGCTTGAAATTATGTGCAACCAGTGAAAAAATAATTTTCTGTGAATCAAGGCCTAGCTCTTTTTTAGCCTTTTCTCTCTCTTGCGCTGCACATGGCTGAAAACGATCCACATCCACACCATTGTAAACCAGCTCGATCTGATCATCTTCTAAATTGTAGAACTTTTTCATATGCTTTTTAACCATTTCACTTATGGCTATGTACTTCACTCTATTGTTCGTAAATATTTCGCGTTCAATCAAAGATGCCATGATATGCTTCGGACTTATTGCGTTGGATAAACCCTTTAAGAAACAATGCACAGGATGAGTCAACAAACGATTTTGCTGGTGGCTCGCTTTAGTCACACCTCCATGTGGCTGATAGACATTAATCCCAGCACTTACACCAGTTCCCATGACAATATCAAAATCGCCTTCTTTCACAAGATTCTTAACTTGCTTTAAAAAGCTATTCCATTGCGTCCATCGCATGAGCTTGGCTAAGGATGAAATCGTGATTAACTTAATTTTCATACCTTCATCTTGAACATTGCTATCTTGAGTAAAAAAAGTAACTTCGTGACCACGCTCAATAAGAAATCTTGCGAAGTCTCTCATGTATACCTGTTGCCCACCATACTGAGGCTTAAAATGCTCAATAACAAAAGCGATCTTCATACGATATAGTTACCGTGCTTACTCTTCATACGATCGACTCGTTGCATAACTTGATACAATAATTTTTTATCTGATAAAGAAAGTGATCCGTGCCCTTGATAGGCTTTAAAATAACGCATTTTCTCAACTTGCGACATATCGGTAGGAAAGGAATAAAATAGTTGCCCCAAATCTTTTACAATCCAACGTTGACGAAACTTACTTCTCTTTTGGACTCGCTGTAAGTCTATGAGGGAAAATTTATACTCTTCACCGGCCACATGGACAAATATGTGACATAAGTAAAAATCACGATGGTTATAACCTTTAGAATGAAAACCCCTTGTGAACTCCCCTAACTGTTTCCAGAACTTCCTAGATTGATTCAGATCCAAATTATTGTCTCTTAAAAAATAATCTGCCTGTACGCCTTTTACCGCTTCTGAAAGATAAAATGAAACCGCTTCACCACCTATCCTACCAACTCCATAAGCCATTGGAGTGGGAACACTGATTTTATCTTGGTGTAATGCTTTGGTATTGACCCACTCAGTAATCGCTTCATGATGAGGCCCAGATTTGCGACTCATTGATGCTTTTTTCCAATGACGCTTCAAGTAAATCAGCTCATCTTCACAAAGCACGGAAACTGTCAAACGTCCCGGCACCTCGCGCATCGCCTCTAAGCCCTTGCAAAAGAAGAAGTCTTTGAAACTCAATAAACCCACACCAATTAATTGGTCTCGGTAGGCTTTATTCACCTCAAAATCTACAATTTCGAGCTTCCCGCGCCTATAAGCATCTGGAGGGCTTAATGCCATTTATTCACCTGTAATATTAAATTTTAAATAAAAATAGTCGAAAGGCTCATTCTTACAACGACAATAGCAAAGAACTTTACCCTCAATTTATTGCATGCAACAGCGATAGGGTGACATAATTAACAAGCCCTATATAGACGAAAAACAAACTAAGGCTATAGTCGGGAATCAACTGAAACAATAAATATTAGTAAATTAGGAATATCGTATGTCTCAAGCAGATATCGGTCTTATCGGTCTTGCCGTAATGGGCCAAAACCTAGTCATGAACATGAATGACAATGGTTACACTGTCGCTGTTTACAACCGTACAACTTCAAAAGTAGATGATTTCATGAATGGCCCAGCTAAAGACAGCAAGGTCATTGGCACTCACTCAGTAGAAGAATTTGTTAGCCAACTTAAAACACCTAGACGCGTTATGCTCATGGTGAAAGCTGGTGAAGTAGTCGATAAATTTATCAACACAATTGTTCCTCACCTCGAAGCAGGCGACATCATCATTGATGGCGGCAACTCACTCTATACTGACTCTAACCGTCGCGTGGAAGAACTCGCTGCAAAAGGCCTTCGCTACATTGGCGCCGGTGTTTCTGGCGGCGAAGAAGGCGCTCGTTTCGGCCCATCAATCATGCCTGGTGGCGATCCTGAAGCATGGCCTGCAGTAAAAAATATTTTCCAAGATATCTCTGCAAAAGTTGACGGTGGCGAAGCTTGCTGTGAATGGGTAGGTAAAGGTGGCGCTGGTCACTATGTAAAAATGGTTCACAACGGCATCGAATATGGTGACATGCAACTTATCTGCGAAGCTTACCAACTTCTTAAGAACGCGGGCTTCTCAAATGACGAAATGCACCAGATCTTCAAAAAGTGGAACACGGGCGTTCTCGATTCATTCTTAACTGAGATTACAACAGATATCCTCGGCTACAAACAAGAAGATGGCACTCACCTCGTTGACTACATCCTCGATACAGCTGGCCAAAAAGGCACAGGCAAATGGACAGGCATCAATGCTCTTGACCTCGGCATGCCATTAACACTCATTGCTGAATCAGTATTCGCACGTTGCGTATCTGCACTTAAAGATCAGCGTATTGAAGCTTCTAAAGTTCTCAATGGTCCTGATATCAAATTCAATGGCGACAAAGAAGCTTTTGTCAACGATGTTGAACAAGCTCTCTACGCATCAAAAATCATTTCTTACGCTCAGGGTTACATGCTCCTCAAAGAAGCTTCAGAGACTTACAAATGGGACCTTGACTTCGGTGCTATTGCTCTCATGTGGCGTGGTGGTTGCATCATCCGCTCTGTTTTCCTCGGCAACATCAAAGATGCTTTCGACGAAAACGCTGACCTAGAAAACCTCTTACTCAACGACTTCTTCAAAGATGCAATTCATAAATCTCAAGAAGGCTGGAGACGTACAGTTGTTAAAGGTATCGAGCTCGGAATTCCAACTCCTTGCTTCTCGACTGCCCTAGCTTTCTACGATAGCTACCGTTCAGAAGTTCTTCCTGCTAACTTGCTACAGGCTCAACGTGACTACTTCGGTGCTCACACTTACGAGCGCTTAGACAAGCCACGCGGCGAGTTCTTCCACACCAACTGGACAGGTAAAGGCGGCAACGTTTCTTCTACGACTTACGACGTGTAAGAACTAGCCCCTAGCTCGACAAAAAACCTCAGTGAATCATCACTGAGGTTTTTTTATGCTCAAATTCATTTCAGCCAACTAAATAATGAAACTAATTAATCGCGTCGATCTCTTTGAGTAATTCTGATGCACGGGATTCTGTTTCAGATACTGAATCAGTCTTAAAGACCTTCCCTCTCGTATAGCCGACATATTTCAACCAACCTCTAGAGCGCAATTGGCGACGCTTTTCAACAAGTTGGTAAAGCTCATCTTTTTTGATATCAGCCAAGTTCTCTTGAGCCAATAAATCAGCATTTGTACCTAAGCCTTTCAACAGCTCTTGAGCCATAAACAAATGGCCTCCTAAAGCAGGATGAATTCCATCTTTGGCAAAGACAAAGCTTTGATCATTTTTGCGCTTTTCAATTAGGTAATTCGTCATCGCTGTATTCAGATCAACACAAGTCACTTCTTGTGGCAAACCCAGCCTTAACCATTGAGAAAAAGCTTCTAAGGTCTGATGATAATTTTCATATGGGAAGCGATAACTAAAATCTTCTGCATCAGCGCTTCGTAGTTTCTTTTGAATCGCATAAGCTTGAAAAGCCGGAGGGCTTATCATCACAACTTCAGCCCCAGTCTCGCGACACTTTTCTATCAAACTTAAAATACCTTTCTGATAGGCATCGAGTATTTTTTCATTGAGGGGGTGATAAATGCCATCATTCATTCCATAACAAGCAAATACCACATCGGGTTTAATTTTTTCCAAAGCATTAGCTAGACGCTCATGAACGCAAGGACGGGGAAAGGGATGATCTTTTTCAGATAAGCCAGACGCTGTCTCTGAATTTAAACCCAAGCTATAAAAATCGAAATCATCTTCGGGATTCTGCTTACGTAATGCATACTCAACAAAGCCCACATACTGACCTGCTTGAGTAATGCTATCTCCTAAAAACAAGACCTTTTGATTGCTTAAATCCATTTCTTCACTTTTATCTACAGTTGGATGACAAGACGCTAAGAAGATTCCTACCAACATAAAAATCAAATATTTCACACAAACACCCTAAGATTAATAATTTCTTTACTCATTATAATGCGACTAAGCTCAAGAAAACTTTGAATCAAAAACTTTTCGGATACAGTTTAAGTAAAAAAAGAACTCATATGCAGAAACTAAGCAACAAAATGATCTCGCGCTACTCTCTTGCGCTCATCTTCTTCTATCATGGCCTCGTTCCAAAATTGCTCTTTAAAAGCGAGCAAGAAGTATTGATGAACAACACTTTCATGCCTTTCATGGAAAAAGATTTCGCTCTGGTTTCATCAGGGATTGCAGAAGTACTCTACGCATTTCTTTTAGTAATTTTTGCATCAAACAAAAAACTGCTGTATCCAGCCATGGCATTTAGCCTACTTGCGACGATTGCAATTTTTATCCAATTGCCGCAACTCATGACTCACGCTTTCAATCCCTTTTCAATCAATCTAGCCGTATTCTCTCTAGCTTTGATTAACTTAAAATGCTTAAATGAAGAAAGGGGTTCTTAGGTCCACTTATTACCGCGATACATCTCAAACTTACAAAGGCGACCATCTAAACCACCATTGCTCAAGGGGAATTTTCGCGAAGGTCGCAAACCAATTTTCAAGATCAATTTACGCTCACCAAAGAAAACCCAGGCATTGCTTCCCGCACATTTTTTCTTGAGAAAATCACCGATCTCACCCGTGAAAGATTCCACATCTTCATCCTTCATCAAACGCATACCGTAAGGGGGATTCGTAATAATTGTGCAAGGCTCCAGGTCATCTAAATCCTGAAAACGACTTTGAATGATTTTGATTTTATCGCCACCAGGTAAGTAAGATAAGTTGACTATACTTGCGCGAACCGCATCCGCATCCATATCTGAACCAGAAATCAAACCCTCTTGAGGTAGCTTTATTCTGGCATCTGCTTTCGCTTTAACTTCACTCCAAATATCGGCATCAAAGTCAGGCATGTGTTCAAAACCAAAACGCTTCCTTAAGTAACCCGCAGGTATTCTAGCCGCATGCATGAGTGCTTCTGCTAAAATAGTTCCCGAACCACACATGGGATCATAAAGTGGAGTTCTTCCATCCCACTCAGACGCACGAATAAAGGCCGCAGCCAAACTCTCCATCAATGGTGCCTCGACAGAATCTTGACGATAGCCACGCTTGTGATGAGATCCACCAGAAAGATCCAGGGCAATTGTCGCCTTATTCTTATTGATGAATAAATTAAGCCATATATCAGGATTCTTGGGATCAATATCGGGACGCTCACCACGCTTCTCACGCAAACGGTCACAAATGGCATCTTTCATTTTTTGCGCCGCAAATTTCGAATGATTGATTTTACTATTGCCTACGTTTGCGAAGATCGCAAAAGTTTGACCCGGCTTGATAATTTCTTCCCATTTCATCGTTTTCACACGCTGATAAAGCATGTCTTCAGACAGTGCATCAAAACGGTGCAAAGGAGCTAAAAAGCGCGAAAAGAGGCGTGAACAATAAACAATTTTAAAAAGCGTAACCATATCCGCGTGAAAATGCATCCCACGGTAATCTTGTTGGATTTCTTGAGCACCTAACTCTTTCAATTCATCAACGCCAAGCTTTTTGGCCTCTTCTGAAATTTGGCCGTAAAACAAGCCAGTTTTGTGATATCTAAATTCAGTCATTTTTATATTTCCTAATTATTTTTGTCAAAGTAGTGCAAAAGTGCTTTTCGTCTCGCCACCACAAGTTTTTCGTTAAAAATAAATCCCTCTTCAACAAAGACTTTTGACTTATCTTCTTGGCGACTTAAGATCATAAAAACAAAAAGTGACTAAGAAATGTTAGAATTTACCGCCATAGATTTCGAGACTGTTCCTGGTGAACACGGCCCCATCCCAGCGGAAATTGGCCTTGTCGTTTTTAATGAAGCGGGACAAATCCTTCATTACTTCGAAGCCTCAGCTCCAGTCAATCAACTTTATGCGAAGTCCGCAAACTGCTGTGAATCTATCGTTTCCACTTGGCCCCAGATTAAAGAGCATCTGCAAAACAAAGTCATTCTCGGCCACAATATCGGCTACGACTATGCCATCTTAAAAAAATCATTTCCTGCCTTAGAGATTGAAAGAACGGTTGATAGTCTACAAATTAGTCGCCAAGTCTACAAAGACCTCTTCTCTGATTACAGCCTAAGCGCCTTGCTCGAGTGCCTCGATTTAACCCAGTCCTTAAACACGCTTAAGGTCAATGATCATTTCACACCTCATCGAGCCTTATACGATGCAATGGGCGCTGCACTTTTATGCTTAGAACTGCTCAGCAAGCCTAAAGGCCGAGAACTCATCATCCCTCAACAGCAGTCCTTATTTTAAGCTATTTCTTCAAAATCGACGCCTTATAGGTCATATTAAAGCAAAGTGATTTGGTATAATAATGATTAATTGGGTGCAAATTTTCATCGAAATGGCCGGTGGTCTAAGCCTTTTTTTATTCGGCATGACCATGATGAGCCAGTCCTTAAAGTCAGTTGCTGGTGATAGTTTAAAAAACTTGCTCAGCAAAATGACTGGCAATCACTTTCGGTCTTTAATTTCTGGGACCTTGATCACTGCCATCACACAATCATCGTCGGTAACAACTGTCTTACTGGTTGGTTTTGTCTCTGCTGGACTTCTCAATTTGAGTCAAAGTATCGGGGTCATCATGGGCGCTAATATAGGCAGCACCTTCACGGCACAAATCATCGCCTTCAATATAAGCCAATACTCACTACTGATGATTGCGGGTGGCTTCACGCTCTATTCTTTAGCTAAAAATAAAAGCATCCAGTACTACGGCCAAATCCTACTCGGCTTAGGACTCGTTTTCTTTGGCATGGCGATGATGAGTTCGAGCACGTCCCCGCTGAGGCAATACCAGCCTTTCATTGAACTCATGAGCCAAATGGACCACGCTTTACTTGGCATCATTGTCGGAGCGCTCTTCACCGCACTTGTCCAAAGTTCTGCAGCCACCACTGGTTTATTGATCATTTTAGCTGGTCAAAATATCATCACCCTCGAAGCAGGTATTGCCATGGCACTGGGGTCAAATGTGGGCACATGCATAACCGCCCTGCTCGCGAGTATAGGCAAGCCTAGAACTGCTGTTCACGTTGCTTTTATTCACATCATTTTTAATGTTTTAGGAGTAATCCTGTGGTTCCTTTTCATTCCACAGCTTGCTGAACTCGCACGGCACATTTCGCCACTTCACCCCGAATTATTAGACGCCAATCGCATTGCTGCTGAGACTCCACGACAACTCGCTAATGCTCACACTATTTTTAATTTTGCCAATGCTTTGCTCTTTCTTCCTTTTTGTAATCAGCTCGCAAAACTAACGGAGTTCCTACTCCCCAAAAAAGACAGTAGCCAAGAAATCACACAACATATTCACGACATGTATTTAAGTGATCCAGTCATCGCGCTGCAACAAACTCAACTAGAAATCATTCACCAAGCACAATTAATCACGCCTGCCTTAAAGCAGTTGCCCGAAGCGATCATCTACGCAGATGAGGAAAGCCAAACGGATATCACCGCACTAAGAAAACAATCATCACAAGTCTACTTATCACTTATCGACTACTCTCGTAAACTTGGCGTCAGAACTCAATCCAGTGCACAAATGGACCAAGTTGAAAAGCTCTTAGCGGTTGCAGGCTACTATCAACAAATGATTGAAAGCCTCGATGAAGCCAGCCAGAATCTCGGTGGTTTTGTTAGCTCACATCATCTAAAGGTCAGTGCGGAGACCGCAAATAAACTTCACGAGCTCTGCGACACCATCACCCACTCAGTGGCACTTTCTATTACCGCTCTTTCAAATTCTGATCGAAAAAGTGCAAAAACCATCATTAAGCAAAAACCGATCATCCAAGAATTAATCGACGAGCTCACAAGCCATTTACACGGAAGATTGCTCGCTGATGCTCCTTCTCGTACCGAACTCTACAAACTCCAAACCGAGTTGGTCGCACTACTCAACCGCATCTATTATTTCAGTAAACGCATTGCGAAAGTCATTCGCCATAAGTATGCGTCAGAACAATCTATTACAGATCAGGATGAGGAAATAGAAAGCAAAGATCCAGAGAATTAAACCCTACTTCCTGTAAAATTTTGAGCTCGGAGTGCTATTAATGTATGTAAATAACAACTTTAAACTTATGAATCGTATGAAAATATTTTTCTTTTTACTCTGTGCTCTTGCTAGTTTTTCACTTCACTCGCAATCAGCTTTTCAGCAGCATGGAAAACTCAAACTCATTGGCACACAACTTTGTGACCAAAACAATAAGCCTGTTCAGCTTAAAGGCATGAGTACTCACGGTCTACAGTGGCATGGGTGGGGCACCTTTCTCAATGAAAAAAATATGGATGTGTTAGCCCATCAATGGCAGGCGGACATTTTGAGAATCGCCATGTACTACGATGAAGGTGGCTATAAATCGAATCCAAAAAAATTCACAACCATGGTGGACACTTTAGTCGAAGAGAGTCATAAGCGCGGGCTCTACAGCATCGTTGATTGGCATATCCTAAAACCCGGGGATCCCTGGAAACGCATCGAAGAAGCAAAGATCTTTTTTGATTACATGTCTAAAAAACATGCGCAGAAAGGCTCTGTTCTCTACGAAATATGCAATGAACCCAATGGCAAAAATATTGACTGGCCTAGAATTAAATCTTACGCGGAAGAAATCATTCCCATCATCAGAAAAAATGATCCTGATGGCATCATCCTCATTGGCACACCTGATTGGGCTTCTCTCGGCCTCTCTGGCGATAAAGTAGCTCACGACATCATTACAAAGCCCTTAGATAAACAAACCGCTCACAATGTCATGTTTAGCTTTCATTTTTATGCCGCCTCTCATGGCAAGACCTATCGCGATGGCTTTAAACAATTCTTGGGCAAAGCACCACTCTTCATCACCGAATGGGGAAGCCAAGAAGCTTCGGGCGAAGGAAAAAATGATTGGCACAGCGTCAAAGAATGGCACAAAATCCTCGACCAACACAAAATCAGCTGGTGCAATTGGAATTATTCTCCTGGTCATCGTTCGAGTGCCGTTTGGAAACAAGGCACCACCGCTAAGGGCCCCTTTAATGATCAACAACTCAAAGAATCTGGTCGAAAAGTCAAACAACTCATCCTCGCCAAGTAATTTCTTCTGTGCTTCTGTACAAATCGGAGGCTTTCAGATTTCTCGATTTTTGTTAAGACTTTATATTAAAGAAACTAACAAAACTGAATAGAATCATGGCCCCCCTCCCCACTAACCCCTCAGAACAGCTAAAAGAAGGCTTGCAGATTTTTAATAGTTCTTTGATTTGGCTAATCATTGGCGCTATTGGCATCATCATTGCTTCGGTCCTTGTTTCTTACGTTATTAATCGCACCCTAGTCAAGCGCTTAGCTAGACAGATGAAAATGGATCGCGGCATTGAATTCGCCATACAAAAAGTAACTCAATACGTTTTAGTCGGCATTGGTGTCTATACTGCTTTTGCCTTTGTTGGACTCCCCGTTAGTGCATTCGCGGGCATCTTCGCCTTGCTCTCTGTGGGTATTGGTTTTGGTTTACAAAACATTACCGCCAATTTTATCAGTGGTATTATTTTGCTCATCGAACGCCCCATTAAAGTAGGTGACCGTTTAACTGTTGGGGAAATCTGGGGGGATGTCTCTCGCATCAACTTAAGAACGACTATCATTCAAACACCTGATAATATGTCGATCATTGTACCCAACTCAAAAATTCTTGATGATCAAATTATCAACTGGACTTTTGGTGATCCCCGCATCAGGATAAAAATTCCTGTGGGAGTCGCCTATGGATCAGATATACGCCTCGTTGAAAAAGCTTTAGCCGAAGCCGCAGCTAAGCATAACTTGGTCCTCAATAAGCCCGTCCCCCAAATCTGGTTCAAGGAATTTGGCGATTCCAGCCTTAATTTTGAACTACTCGTGTGGATTGAAAAAGCCACTGAACGCGATCAAATCATCAGTGATATCAACAAAATCATCTATAAGCTCTTTATTGATTACAATATTGAGATACCTTTCCCGCAACGAGATCTCAACATAAAACACACAGATCTACTAAACATCAATCAAAACTCCGAGACCACTATCGAGGAGTCACAGGATCATCATGAAAAAAATAAGCGGTAGCGAAGCTCGCGCATTACGTGCTAAAGGAGCGCAGCTCGAAGCTAGTGCAGTCATCGGCAAGCGTGGACTTACAGACGAAAACATAAAAATCATTAACGA
The DNA here is from genome assembly GCF_000170755.1 of Lentisphaera araneosa HTCC2155. Taxonomy (NCBI): domain Bacteria; kingdom Pseudomonadati; phylum Lentisphaerota; class Lentisphaeria; order Lentisphaerales; family Lentisphaeraceae; genus Lentisphaera; species Lentisphaera araneosa. The sequence goes on along the minus strand of NZ_ABCK01000038.1, from coordinate 11,632 downwards.
AGCTTTTCTCAAACAAGATTTAATCAAAGTAACTGTCCGTAAGAAAGCTTTCGAAAATCCTAAAGACGAAGTCCAAAACATTGCGACTCAATTTGAAGCCACAATTGTACAGCATTTGGGCAGCGCCCTACTACTTTATAAATCTTCTGAAGATTAAAATTCTATTTCAGAACTAGCAGATACTTCATCTGCTTTGAGCCCAACAGGTGCTATTGCATACACTAATTGGGCTTTTTTTACGTTCTTATTCAGTTCAAACAACAAGCGAACTCCAGCCCCTTCTTTCACTGTACGTGAACCTGACAAAGCGGGCTTGGGCTCAGACTTCCAGCGTAGAGCTAATTTACTGGGAACGTGAAACTCCCAATTAATCTCATTAAAAGCTTCAGTATTCGACCCCACAAGCTTACACTTGAAATCTTTCTCCCCTACTTTTAAGACGTAGTCATATTTACCAAGACTGCGGCCTTCGCTAAGGATAAAATTGAGTACGACAAATTTATTGCCCTTCGCTGGACGTAAAGTCGTAAGCTCACCCGAGCGATCCACCACTTTAATGGAATCGGGCTTATTCACCTTAATGATATAACCTTCACGTAAAACACTCTGACTCTGAATCGTCAAAGCTAAAAAAAGACTTAATATTACTGTAGCTAACTTCATTTTCTTGTACTCAATATTTTTTTCTGATGAGACTCTGCTTCAATGTAGCGCCCTAACAATTTTGGTAAAGGTTCACTATCGACTTCCCAATCTCTCACATTAGAGAAATACATTGTATAATCCCCCCCGTCAACTCCTGCATCTTTCCATCTCGCTATTCTTCGCTTTAAAACATCGGTGTATTCATCGTCATCAGAAGAAATAATCAACATCGCCGAGCCTGAAATTGATAAATAAAGCTGATCAATCGTTTCCGACCGTTGGGCCACATCCTTAATATCCACTTGGTCATTAAGCGTGACAACAAACACTTCCAAATCACGCTCACCTGAGAAAGTATAAGACAATTGATAAATCACACCCGGCACTTGCTTACCAGGCAAAGTCGACATCAGCCAACGCTTATATTTAACATAAGGTCGACGGGAAATAAGTGTAACCTCACGATCATCACTAAAGACAAAGTAACCTGCGTCCAAAGCAGATTCACGCTCTTTTTCAGTGATCACCTGATTCAAGAGAAAAACATCTATATCTTCACGAGGTTTTTCAATCATATCTTGATCTAAGTGGCCAACTAAAGCCATGAACTTAAACTCTGTCTTTTCCAATTGAATTTCACCCGTTGAGCAAGAACTAAAAAGACCACTTATCAATGCTAAACAGATTAGCCTTTTTACATATTTATTTTTCATAAACTTCATCCCTTTAAGAAGATATTTTTTTTACTCCTAAAGGAGCCATAAAAGCAACTGGAAAAAATATGACTTGCGTTTAGATTCCCAACAATTAATAGAAAAATAAGGTGACATATTCAATGAGTCAAAGTTGGAATTGGAAAGTTCAAAGAGAAAAGCAAGCCTTTCTCGCACTTGAAGACGGCACGATCTTCAGAGGCTACTCCATCGGAGCAGATAAAAACTGCTTAGGTGAAACTGTATTTAACACTGGCATGACTGGTTATCAAGAAATCTTATCTGACCCTTCTTACGCTGGCCAATTCATTTGTATGACTTACCCTGAAATGGGCAATTATGGTACGACTCCTGTCGATATGGAAGCTAGAAAGACTTTTTCAAACGGCTTAATCATCCACAACCCGAATGATGATAGTAACTGGAGAAGTGATAATAAGCTTTCTCAATTCCTAAAAGATAACGGCATCCCCGCTCTTGCTGGTATTGACACACGCGCACTCACTCTCAAACTCCGTACTGACGGCGCTATGAAGAGTTACATCTGTTCAGATGGTTCAGTAAGCGAAGCCGAAGCTATCGAACTTGCTAAAAACTGGGAAGGTCTCGAAGGCCAAGACTACGCCGCAAAAGTAAGTTGTGATGAAGTTTTCGAATGGGATCCAGATGATTCAATCTCATCATCTTGGGGAACTGGCGATGAACTTCCAGAAGCTAAATACAAGCTCGTTGCCTACGACTTCGGTATCAAATGGAATATTCTCCGTGGCCTTAGACGCAGTGGTTTTAAAGTCACAGTTGTTCCTGCAAAAACTCCCGCTAGCGAAGTGATTGCAATGAATCCCGACGCCGTATTCTTCTCAAATGGTCCTGCTGACCCGAAAGCGGTGACTTACGCTGTTGATGCAGCTAAAGAACTCATTGGCAAATACCCCATCATGGGCATTTGCTTAGGCCACCAGATCTTAGGTCTCGCTTCTGGTGCGACCACTTATAAGCTCAAGTTTGGTCACCACGGTTGTAACCATCCAGTAAAAAACCTTCTCAAGGGTACAATTGAAATCAGCTCACAGAACCACAACTTCGCCATTGACCCTGACTCAATCAATGACGAACTCATCGAAGTGACTCACATTAACTTAAACGATGATACAGTTGCGGGTATTCGCCATAAATCTGAAAAGATGTTTGCAGTTCAATACCATCCAGAAGCGGCTCCTGGCCCCCACGATCCCTTCTACTTATTTGAGCAATTCTACTCCATGGTAGATAGCGACAAATAATTTAAGTTTTACCTTTAAAAAGAGCTCTCCTCAACGGAGAGCTCTTTTTTTGTGTATAGTAAATCATATATGTTTATCCACCTATCACTACCCCAATAATAGCTGTACCAGTAAAGAGACTGACCGTGCCGAAGGCACGAAGCATAACTCAGCCTATGTGTTTTAACCATAGGACCTAAATTTTAAGCCCCATCCCGTTCTAAAGGAACGGCGCATAGGTCATATTGAATCGTCAACTAGGTAATCACTAAAAATAATACGTCTTTTTTTATATTAAGCACCGCAAGATTTGCATTCCCTCGCGAAATCTTTTATAAAGTAATAAAGTTTACGGGACGCCTATATGAATGAATTAATTAATGAGATACGCCAAGGGGATACGGATAAGTACCGCCTACTCGTGCGTCAACTCGCCCCCTCTCTGCGCTCTTACTTGGCGGGGCGCCTCAGCGATTTCCACCTTGTGGAAGACTTATCACAGGAAATCTTTATTGCCGTTTTTCAATCAATTGAAAAGTTTGATCCCAAATACGACTTCCGCACCTGGTTTTTCACCATTGCTCGAAATAAACTCAACTCTCATTTGAGAAAGACTTATTCTAAGAAAAATCTCAAATTTGCCTTTGAGGAAGAAATCCAAAATCTCGTCGCCGAAGTTTGTGACGAAGACCCCGATCGTGAACGCAAGCTGGAGCATATCCAGAGCTGTATTGCCAAACTCCCCGAAGATGCCTTGGAAATCATCAAATCCCGTTACTACACTAACGAAACTGTGATTAGCTTAGCCGAGCGCCTTAATAGTACCGAAAACGCCATCAGCTCAAAACTCTTTAGAATCAGAAAAAATATCAAGGACTGCCTAAGCGCAGAACTCCGTCATGAATAATCAGCAAAAACTCACCATCGAAAAATATATGGATGGGGAGCTTTCCGAACAGGAACTCATCAGCTTCCTAGAAGAATTACGAGAAGACCCCGAGCTCGTCCAAGAACTCAACCTCGCCATGGAAATCAAGGGCCTCATCTTCACTTCCCAGCGCCCTAAATTTCATGCCCTCGAAGAAGAAATCATGAACCACTTGGAAATTGATACTTCCGGCATGGAAGATCAGATTATGGAAAAACTTCCCGAGCCCAAGGTTCACAAATTCCCCGTTTGGTTTAAACGAGCAGTGGCAGCGCAAATCATTCTCATCCCCATTCTCTTTTTTATCCTCACCCCCGCAAAAGTAGCCGAAGCTCCCCCAGTCTTGATTGGCCATGTGGATAAAGTGGGCTTCGATAGCTTTGTCTTGCGCGGAAAAGAAAAAGTCAACATCCGCAAAGGCGACCCACTCTATAGCAAGGATCAAATCTACGTCCAGAATGAAAGTTCTTTGGGCATGAAGTACCTGGATGGCTCCACGCTTAAACTTTCCAGCCAGTCCTTTGTGCGTCTTAGCGATATAAAAGGTCAAAAACGCGTCGAGCTCTTCTCAGGCGTGCTCGATGCGGACATCGCAAAGCAGCCACTCGGCAAAGACATGATCATCACCACCGAGCACTCAGAATGTGAGGTTATTGGCACGCAATTCACCCTATCCTCTTCAAATGTCTCCTCATTACTGGATGTTACCGAAGGTGCTGTACGCTATAACAAAATTAAAAGCGAAAAATCCGTTATGGTCGAAGCCGATCACTATGCCTCAGCTAGCCAAGACGAATCTCTAGAACTCAACAGAAACACTAAGCCACTTTACAAGAGTCCACTTGTCACCTACTTCACACCCGACAAAAAGACTGACATCGAAGTTGAACTCCATGGCGCCCGCTCACTCTATCTAGTGGTCAGTAACGGTGGCAATGGCCAAAATCATGACCACTCAGCATGGATTGACCCAAAAATCATTGGCCCCGCAGGTGAACTCAGCCTCACTGAACTTCCCATGAAAATTACTAAAGCTGGTTATGCTGAGGTCGAAGTGAATGGTGGCATATATGGCGGTCCCTTGCGCGTCAATGGTATAGATTACCCCATTGGAATTGCGGCTCACGCAACATCCGTTATTGCCTGGGATATCCCACCCGGTTATAATACCTTTACGGCTGAAGGAGTCATTCTCGATAGTGCCAACCAACGCAATAACCCCAAGCATCACGAATCCGTTCAATTCGAAGTTTACACCGCTATCCCCGAGAAAAAACTCAAGGGTCTGCTGATCAGAAAACGTCGCTTTTAATTCTGTTAATGAAGTTAAATCTATTAGGTTCAAGGTGGCGCCTGTCGGCTTAAGGTAGCGCTACGCTCAAGGTTTCACGAAGAAACATAAGGTTTTGGCAAGCATTTTTATTCAAAGCTAAAGCATTCAACTGTAATTGTGCCAAAGGCACGAAGCATAATTCAGCCTATGGTTTTTAACCATAGGACCTTACATTTAAGTCCCATTCCGTTCTGAAGGAACGGCGCATAGATCGCAATCGTATTACTTATGCAAAGTCATTAGGATTTTTGTGCTTTTCCGTGCTCTTTAGTGGTTCGATATTTTTAATCATTACAGAAATAAATCTAAGTAATTTTTACCACGAAATATCACCAAACAACACGGAAGGATTTATATTTTTTTTGAACTCGGTCGGTGCGCTGCACCTTGATTTTATATCAGCATTCTAATCGTGGGGCTACACCCCACGCTGGGTTCGGTCGGTGCGCTGCACCTTTATTTTTTATATGCATTCCTGTCGTGGGGCTACACCCCACGCTGGGTTCGGTCGGTGCGCTGCACCTTTATTTTTTATATGCATTCCTGTCGTGGGGCTACACCCCACGCTGAATTAGAGCGGGCTTATAGCCCTAGGGCCGGAGGTCCGACCGATGCCAGCATGCACCGCTAGGTGCATGACTAAACATATTCCTACACTCAAGGGCCGGAGGTCCGACCGACCAAAGTATTCAATCAACCCACAAATATTTCTCATCATCTAAATCAATTTTATACTGCTCAAGAAACATCATGTATTCTTCTTTAAAAGTCATGCGTTTGTGATGCTCTTGTTGATTTTCTACATAGGCTTTCACCTTATCTAAAATACTCGGGCTTACAGAAAAAACTCCATAGCCCTTTTGCCATGAAAATTTCTTCAAAATTAAACCATGCTCATGCGAATTAGATTTTATCCACTTGGAAGAAGTACTTTTAATTTTATTAACGAAGGATGAAGCACTTATTGATTTCGATAAAGAAGTCAATAAATGAATATGGTCTTCTGTACCATTAATAAGTATAGGTATACAACTCTCGGATTTACAATGTCCCGCTATATATTTATGTAAATCATCTTGTAGTGAATTAGGTATTTTCACAGGATCACTAAAGCTTATATGAAAAATAGTATGAATATAAATTTGAGATAATGACTTCCCCATTATTAAACTCCTCAATTTTTTCAGAATTTACGACAAATAAAAATTGAATACAAATTTTATCCAATCTGATCAGACTTTATATGTCTACGGTCACGCTGGGGTCGGTCGGTGCGCTGCACCTTGATTTTTTATATGCATTCCTGTCGTGGGGCTGCACCCCACGCTGGAATAGATCGGGCTTCCAGCCCTTAGGGCCAGCGGTCCGACCGACGCTAGCATGCAGCGCTAGCTGCATGATCAAAATTAGATGACAATACTCAAGGGCCGTAGGTCTGACCGAACTCAATGTAGATAAGAAAAAGCCTTTGCTATTCCACCGATTTAACTCAGTTCAAAGCACATTCAATATTTCACTTACCTTCAGATTGCCATTTTTTCATCAGAGCCATGTTTTTGTCTTTTATCTCTGATTTTCTGGTTGCGGCCATGTCACTATCGTATTGTTCTTCAGCTTCAGGAAAACGTCCTTGGTCATCTGATTCGATAATCCAGTTGGCCAATATACAGCGCATCTCCTGCAATTTATTTTTATACTTCGGGTCGCCTGCGAGATTTTTCAGCTCCCATTTGTCTGAAGATAATTCATAAAGCTCTTCCTCAGGTCGGGTAGGAGAAAAAAGAAGCTTTTCCTGTAGATCATTTAATTTACCTTCGGCCTGTAATTGTCGAAGGACGGGCATCCATGGCTTCCCATCTTTATACTGACAAGGCTGGAGATGAGGGCGCTTTGGATAAAAGTTGCGAATGTATTTAAAGTCCCCTGAGCGGACACTGCGAATGCGGTCAACGGTTTCATCGCAGCGGTCTCTAGCTGAAATAACATAATTGCGCTGCTGAGCCTGATCTCCAAATAGAGTTCTGCCCTGCATGTAAGCGGGGATATCAATGCCGGCAAAATACAGAGAACTAGCAGACATATCTATATGAGCAATGAGTTCTTCGCGTAGCTTGGGTTTTAATTTTTGGGGAGCCCAGACGATGAAGGGGACTTTAGCACCTTCATCGTAGCAGAATTGTTTTCCTCTTGCTTGACTGATACCGTGGTCAGTTAAAAAGAAAATGATGGTGTTGTCTAAGAGCTTATCTTCTTTAAGGCGCTGCATGATTTTGCCGACCTCCAGGTCGGTATACTGCACGCTGTTCAAATAAATGGCCCAGTCCTGCTTAAAAGCTTCTACATCCGGGTAATAAGGGGGTAACTCGACCTGATCTTTGCTGATCACATTTGTAAGTGCGGGTTCAATTTGCTTATACCACTTATCGACATTGCGAATTTTGCCGCCGCGCAATTGAATCTGAGCGAAAAAGGGCTGACCTTTTTTACGGCCCGACCAGTCAGGGCCATCGTAGAGATCACTTTTCTTGAAGGAGAAATTGTAGTCTTCTTTACCGTATTTCCCAGGGTGCTCACTGCCGTTACAGGTGTAGTAACCGGCAGCTTTAAAGAGTTCCGGAATTGTTTTGATGTGCTTGGGCAGGTGGATTTTTATTTTTCCCCGTGAACTCCTGTGGTGATGAGCTCCAATGGCAGTCTGATACATGCCGGTAATCATGGCTGATCTTGCTGCAGAACAAACAGGCGCGGTAATGTAGGCATTGGTGAAAACTTGACCTTCTTTGGCTAGGCGGTCGACATGTGGGCTATGGACCAGCTTTTCGCCATTATAATTAAAATGGGATGACATATCCTCCACAACAATCCATAAAATATTCGGCCTTTCTGCGGCGTGTAATGCAGCACATATGAAGAATGCGATAGAGGTAAAAAATCTCATGTTAGTTCCTTGCGTTTTTAATTTCATTTAATTCCTTTTAAGTGTGATATTTAGGGAGGATAGGATATTGGGTGTAAGCTACGCTCTCTCGGTGAATCAATGATTAAGTCATTGCAAACACTTATTTTGGTAGTTAATACAGGTAATAGAAGTTTTTGGGACAGCACATAATTTTTTTTTCGTGCTGAGCGTCAATTTGTATGGGACTAGGGAATAAATACGAGTTCGTAAAAACTCTTGAGTCGATTGATGACGGATTCGGGGTAGCTTCCGGATTTTAAAATAATAGTTTTGAGTGTTGGGTGGTTATAAAGATTACGATCAATTTCTATAGTCAGAAAGGGTAAGTGCTGAGAAATGTCCAGGGTGGTGATTTTTGCACGTCTTAAGCCGGTTAAGTTACAGATGTCGCCTTTCAGGACAAGAGTATCCAGATCAAGGTATTGGGTTAAAAATAATCTTGGCGCAGGATTGTTTTTATCTGGATTATGAACATTAAGAGTCAAGCGGCGATTGGCTTTGTCGTAATCGTAGACAAAAGATGCCATGGCTTGGGCCCCAGCCTCAAAATAAGCTTGAACTACACCCTCATAATCTTTAACGGGTTTGAATTCGCTTCGTATTTCATAATCGTATAGTATAACCCTTTGAGCTAAAATATGACCATGTCCATTGTAATTTATAGCTTTTAAGAAATCTATAAGCTCTTGCTTTGAAGGGCGTTTATGTCTAGTGAAATTTAAGGATGGGCAGTCTTGAAAGACTTGCAGAAGTTTATCTGAATCCGGCGTGTAGTGCTTGAGCATTCTCTTGGTTTCAGCCGTGTTGAGTTGAATGAAGTGGACTTCGGCCATTTGATGTTTGGCCATATGAGAGTCGGGGTCCAGTGTCATAGCCAAGCTCGATAATTCCTCCATGATATTAACTGCTTCCTTGGTTTTTAAGTACATAGTCCTACGTTTTATATTGTCTACCAGATCATTCAGTTCATTGGCTTTGGCTTTTTTTTGTTCGCGGCTTTGGTCTCTAATTTTAAAAATTTCTTCAATTTTGCGCTGAATTTCATCCTCTGCAAGAAGAGCTTTGTTTTCAGCTTTTAAAGCTCTGACTTCCTGTAGTTGGCGTTGCTGGGCTTCGGCCTGAATCCTCTGAGAAAACCAGTTGACACTTAGACTTACAATAAGCAAGATGACCAAGGCTAAGTTACAAAGTAAGTTTTGTCTCTTATAGAATAGCCAGGTACAGAAGAGTTTATTTTCATTTTCAAAACTTGTTGGTCGTTGTTTTAAGAATAAACGCAAATCATCTATAATGGCACTGACTGATTGGTAGCGCTCACTAACTTTCAGCTGTAAGCAGCGCTGGATGATTTGATCGAGAGTTTTGGAAACTTTTAAGTCAGGAAAGCGCTCGCGTAATTTTCTCGGAGTATTTTCCAAAGTAGACTTTATCAGCTCTTCTGCCGATTCTCCTTCATGGCACCTTTTTCCGCTAATGAGATAATAAAGCAGGGCTCCAAGACCGTATATATCTGCAGCTTGAGTAGGAGTTTCGTCCCGTTTTATTTGTTCTGGTGCCATAAAGCCAGGCGTACCGCCAATAGTGCTCTCCGTCGCTTCGGAAAGTTCAGAGATTTCTTTAGATGAACTCATTTCAGCATCAGATACTTTCTGTCCCATACCCCAATCACAGACAACTATTTCTGAAAAGGAATCGAGCTGAATATTTTCCGGTTTAAGGTCGAGGTGGATAATGCCTTTGGAATGAGCGTGTTCGATGGCTTCGCAGGTAGTTAAAAAGATGTCGAGACATTGATCCAAGTCAATTTTTTTCTGCGCAAATCGCCAAGAGGCCAGGTTTTGGCCACGCTTAAAGTCCATGGTGAAAAAAGGCTTTTGATCGCTATTTATGCCGACATCATGAATCTTGATGATATTAGGATGCTGCAGAGAGGAAGTGAGCCAGGCTTCTTTTAAAAGGCTATCGTAAAATACCGGGTGGATGTCGTCGCGGGGTTCGGCATAGGCAATAATCCTTTTTGAGAAGTTATCTTTTGCCGCCCAAACTTTTTTTATACCGCCTTGGCCGGCGAGTTCATGCTTGTCGTAACGATTCTCAATATTTTCGAGTTCTTCGCAGTCGGGATTATTGGCTATTTTATTATCGTCGCCAGTTTCGACGATATCAAAGAGATCAAGCAGATTTTTATTATAGGAATCGCTCATGCTAGCCCATGTCTTTCTGTAAGAAATAAACTTCCTCTAAAAGGCGTTTTTTTACTCTTTTTTTGAGGGTATAGACAGATGATTTGCTGAGCTCCAGCTTGTCGCCAATTAGATCAACAGTCAAGCCACTTAAACTTAACTGAAAAACTTCCATGGCTTTTCCTTTAAAATCTTTGCTGATGTTATCCATGGCTCTCTGCATGATAAAATGCTTCCATTCTTCTTCTGCAAAATCCATAAATGATTTTTCATCTGGAATACCATGCAGACTGTCACCACCATCAATATTTTGCTTTTTATGCTTTTGTTGCCAGCTTTTCAAGACGGTAATACGAATGATAGAAGAAAGCCAAGTCCGAAATTTAGAGCGTTCTCGGTCATAGGTATCTAACTTTTTCCAGATCGTTAACATGACTTCCTGAGAAACGTCGTCTTTTTCCTCTTTTACGCCAAGTTTATCCAGTAATTTGTAGATGTAGCGGTGATAGCGCTCGACAAAAACTTCCCAGGCTTCCGAATCTTCATGATCCATCGTTCGGGTAAGCAAAGTGTGACTGGTGACGTATGTATTCAAAGTAGTCCTATAGAAGAATTAAGTATATTTTAGAAGAGTTAAACTCGAAAAACAAGTTATAAACGACTTCTAATGAAGGAATCTTTAGCTAAGAGTTCTTCATTTAGAATATATACATTTGCTGTTTAAAAGCTTTTAATCTTGAAGTTATTCTTCATTTTTTGTTATTATTCTGCATATAATTTACTTTACGCACGGAGAAAGACAGAGAGAAAATCCAGAAAAAATAACCTTGATTATCAGAGTCCATTAAAAAGTTGTTTGTTTAAATGCAGGCGAGCCGCCCGCGCTCCCGGGGGACTTGTTTCCTTATTTGCGAGGGATTAGGTTTTCTGAGTGGAGGTTTAAATGAGACGACCAGAATTTGAAAACAGGGAAGCTTGGCATAGCCGAGGATTTTTGCCTAATTACGATGTGGCGAATAAATACCAAATGATTACTTACCGTTTAGCCGATAGTTTACCTAAGCATGTCATTGCTGGGAGCGCGGGCGGCTCGCCCGCTGAAAAAACCCAAAAACGAAAGCTTATCGAAAAATATCTCGATCAATCTTATGGAGCATGTTATTTAAAACGGCCGGAGATAGCACAAGTTGTGGTGGATAATTGGCGACATTTCGATGATGAACGTTATGACCTCATTGCTTATGTAGTGATGCCGAATCACGTTCATCTTTTGATTAAGACTTACGAAAATCATTGCTTAAATCGTGTGGTGCATTCGTGGAAAAGTTATACCAGTCATGAAATCAAAAAGATTTTGCTGGAGGGAAATAATGCGGGCGAGCCGCCCGCGCTCCCAGGGGACTTAAATCAGCTGGAGGGAAATAATGCGGGCGAGCCGCCCGCGCGCCCAGGGGAGATATGGATGGAAGATTATTGGGATCGATTTATTCGAGATGAAAAAACATTTTTGTACGGCCATTCATTATATTCTAGATAATCCAGTCAAAGCGGGCCTAGTAAAGGAGGTCAAAGAGTGGCCTTGGACTTATGTCAATTTAGATTCAGGGAA
>NZ_ABCK01000037.1 GCF_000170755.1 Lentisphaera araneosa HTCC2155 | reverse complement strand
CCGTACAAAAGGTGATATTCGAACCTCTAAAAAGCCTCGTTTATTCAAAGAACAGAGACAAACTCAAGGAAAAGATCAGCAAACTATAGAAAATTAAAAGAGCTGAACACTGCAACAGCCATGGCATACCAAATGCGCTTAAGTCTCCAAGATATTTTTAAAACGAAGTCCGAAATCAAAGCTTTGTTAGGGTTAAAAGCATGGATATCTTGGGTTCATAATGAAGCTGAAAAAGAAATGTGGAAATACTTTTTAAACCCTCTAAAGAAATTTGCCGAATCTCTTACAAAACATTTTGATGGAATTATTGCTCGATGGAGGCACGGAACAAGTAATGCTGTATTGGAAGGAATTAATTCCGTTTTCTCAGCAGTTAAAAGACGGGCCAGAGGGTTTAGATCTAAAGAATATCTAAAAATGATGCTCTATTTCACTAAAGGAAATTTAACTGGGATACCAAACCTCATCCCCTCAAAGTGAGAAAGAACCCATGAATTACACTTATCTCATTGTATATAAGTTATTTATATCTTAATCAGTGAGCCCTAGATAAATATAATGAGGGGGTCTGGGGGAGAAATTTTAGAATTAAAAAAGGAACATATAAATTTAACCATTCTCGGTACGAATCGGGGCTCCTGTCTTTTAAAGACTTTCTGGGCATTTCGACCGGGAATGTTTACCAGCGGGACGAATACTCAGAAAGCTTCAGGCACGAATGCTATAGGAATTTCGCATGCTGTTTTTTAAATCTATATATTCCCTAGGAGTAAAAATGTATAATACAAGAACTAAAAATCCATCTGAATATCAAGTTATTATTGCGATCGACTGGGCGGATCAAAAGCATGACCTACGAATTCTTAAGGATTGTGAAGAAGAATGTAAAGTTATCAGTAGTGATTTACTTACTCTCAAAAACTTCTTTGATACACTCATACTTGAAACTGTTAATGGTTCCATTGCCATTGTCATCGAGAGCTGCCAATCTGCACTGATGAATTTATTAATATCATTCACGGAGGGTAGTGTCCCAAATTTTCTGTAAATTCTGCTATTGCTCTACTTTAAGAGTTATGAATAGCTTCCGAGACTTCGCGAGAATGGGAACTTTCTCGTCGGAGCGAAATTGAGGAAGTTGTTTGTAACTCGGGGTAAAGAAGATGCAGAGTGGTGTTGTACCAAAACAACCCACAAGGAATTATTATGCACCACTCTACACAAGAAAACAGTAGCGTCTTATTAGAAATGATCCAACAAGTTACAGAAAACGGCGAAAGCGGAATGCTTGAAGCGATGAGAGTTTTATTAAATGAAGCGATGAAAGTGGAGAGAAGTAATTCTCTTGAAGCTGATCCATATGAACGTAATGAAAGTCGCTTGGGTTATGCTAATGGCTATAAAAATAAAACTGTAAACACTCGACTTGGAGCAATGAAGCTTAATATCCCTCAAGTCAGAGGTGAAATTGATTTTTATCCAAGTTCTTTGGAGAAAGGCTTGCGAAGTGAACGAGCTTTAATGACAGCTATGGCAGAGAGTTATATTCAGGGGACATCGACTAGAAAGGTGACTAAACTTTTAGAGAAAATATGTGGTCTATCTGTAAGTAAATCACAGGTATCCCGTGTGGTAACTGAGCTAGATGAGAGTTTAGAAAAGTGGCGCAACCGTCCTTTAGGTAAATATTCTTATCTTTTGGTGGATGCGAGATACGAGAAGGTTAGAGTAGATAAGACTGTTCGAGATTGTGCTTTACTTATTGCCTATGGAATAGATGAATCAGGAAAACGTTCAGTCCTCGGAACAAGTGTTTCTTTAAGTGAAGCGGAAGTTCATTGGAGGAACTTTTTTCTGTCATTGAATGCTCGAGGACTCCATGGCCTCAAGATGATTACCAGTGATAGTCATTCGGGCCTAAAAGCAGCGTTAAAGACTGTATTTGGTTCTATCCCATGGCAGAGATGTCAATTTCACTTACAGCAAAATGCTGGTGCTTATGTCCCTAAGAAAGCTATGCGCTCAGAAGTAGCTCAAGATATTAGAGATATCTTTAATGCACCTTCAAAGCTTGAGGCTGAAAGGCTTTTAAAGCTTACTTGCTTAAAGTATGAAGAAAAGGCTTCACATTTATCTGAATGGATGGAATCTGCACTTCCTGAAGGCTTTTCTGTATTCGATCTCGAGCGTTCTTGTTGGACAAAACTGAGAACGACCAATATGGTTGAAAGACAGAATCGAGAAATTCTCAGGCGAACTAGAACCGTATCTATATTCCCAAATGAAGCTTCACTTCTTAGATTAGCATCCGCTATTCTTATGGAATTAGATGAAACCTGGATAGCTACAAAAAGAGTTTATCTATCTGTTTAACTAAAATTGGTCAACACCAATTTACAGAAACAACGGGACTCTATCTCACGGAGTTTGATATCTATGTGGTTCATCCTACGACTGCTTCAAAGTTTGCTAAAACATTTCATTTGAGTGGTGCTAAAAGTGACCGAGCAGATACTAAATCATTACTTGAACTGTATTTAAAACATCCTGATAAAGTTCAAAAAGTAGACTCATCTTTTTCAAAGGGGAAACTGAAGCGACTTAATATAAAAAGGCGTGATTTAGTAGGTGATAGAACTCGTTTAACTAATCAATTAACTGCGTTATTGAAGATTTATTACCCAAACGCCCTCAAAGTCGTGGGCAATCATTTATATGCAGATATGTTTCTAGACTTTTTAGATAAATATCCAAGCCCGCAGGATGTCATTAATGCTCATCAAATCGGCATTACCAAATTCTTTAACAAACGCAGTACCAAGCATAGTAAAACAAAAGAGAGAGTTCAAATATTACGCTCCTCCATAATTGTTGTTAATGATGAAGATGAGTTGGATTACTACATATTTGAGATACAACAATTCTGCCACAAAATCAGGAGTTTAAATAAGGTCATTAAAGCTTATGACGAAAAAATTGAGCAAGCTTATCGCAGTAATGAGGACTATGAAATGTTTCAATCTTTCCCAGGAGCAGACCCTAGTATCGGCCCACGTCTTATGGCTTTCTTTGGGGGCGATCGAGATAAATTTAAGTCTGTAAATGAGGTCCTTAAAATTAGTGAAATAGCTCCTGTGACAATTCAGAGTGGAAAAATGAATATTGTCCGAAGACGTTTTTCATGTGATAGGTTCACTCCACTTAGTTTTGTGGAGTTCGCAAATAATTCCATAAGATCGTCAATATGGGTACATGAATTTTATTATCATAAGAAAGCTCTTAACATACCTCATTTCACTATACTTAGAGCTTTGGCCTACAAATGGATTCGTATCATGTATCGCTGCTGGAAAACGAGAACTCCATATAATGAAAAGACCTATCTAGAAGTATTGGCGCAAAGACGACCTGCATGGTTTCAGAAATTCGTTAATTAATCTCGTATTCTACTTGCAAGTGCACTCAGAAAAGCCCAGCGTTTTTGACTGATGACTGCAGGGCGAAGCCCGATCTGCAGTGAGCTTGCGAACGATCTGCAAGCGAATAAATGAGAGATCTTTTTCTTTTAGCGTAGCGGTCTTTCAGGCCGCAGGCCGGTCTTGTGATAGAATGCGAGGGAGCTCCGCCCCTCGAGCACCCCGCAAGGAGTTGCCACCCCTTGACCCGGCGGTAGGCTACGCCCAATAATCTCGAAAAGATTAAGTGAGTGCGGTGGGGCTGCGGGTGTGGAGGTAGTCGTCGAGTTCGAATTCGTCGACTTGGATGGCGGCTTCGCATTTCTCTACAGTTTGCTTGAGGAAATCGACTTGCTCAGCAGTGATGGAGCTATTAGCAAAGCCTTCCTTGATCATTGCACTGGGATGCTTGGCTTTGACGCCGGACTTCTTGATTTTATCGAAGAGTTCCTCGGATTTGACTAAGTCGACGAAGGCTTCTTCGAGTTTACCGAGGCCCTCGCGTTCCGAACTGGGGATATACATGCCATAGGAGAAGCGATCGCGTTGCTCACCGGGAGTCATCATCGCGAGGGCAATCTTTTGGCCAGTTTTATCATCGGGTCCCGAACCAAAGCTATTGAAGCGGAAGAAGGGGCGATGGATATATTTGAGGATGGGACTGAGGAGGGGGAGCTCAATATTTTGCAAGATGCCATCAAAGGCAGTGGAGATATTTTCCATGCAGCGATCTAGGGCCCAAGTGGCATGGGGGAGATCTTCTTTTTTGCAACCTTCATGTTCATAGCGTTTGATCACTGTGCAGGCGAAGTACATCCAGGAGAGCATATCACCAAAACGGCCAGTGATGCGTTCGGCGCGTTTTAAGTTGCCGCCATAAGAACCCATGGCCATATCTGCGAAGACCGCAAAGAGTGAGGAAGCCCAATTGATGCGACGCAAGTATTTGCTGAAGGGGCCAGAGGGCACGGGGCTAAGCCAACCGCGGGTCAAAGTGAGCAACTTGGCACGGGTGACGTTAGAAACCACAAAGGAAATGTGTGACCAAAGGGCTTTATCAAAAGCGGCGGCATCGCCACTCTCGATGGCGTTGACTTCATCCATGGCAGTGGGGTGACAGCGAATCAGTCCTTGACCAAAAATAATCATGGTGCGGGTGAGGATATTGGCGCCTTCCACGGTTATGGCAATGGGAGTGGAAGTGTAGGCGTTGGCAAAGATATTTTTGGGGCCTCGAGAAATACCTGAGCCGCCACTGATATCCATGGCGTGATTAATGGAGGTGCGCACGGTCTCGGTGAAGTGATATTTAGCGAGGGCGGAAACCACGGAGGGTTTTTCGCCGCTATCGACTCCACCGCAAGTGTAGATGCGGGCGGCTTCGAGCATGTAGTTGTAGCCACCGACTTCGCACATGGCTTCTTGGATGCCTTCGAATTGCCCAATGGAGAGCCCAAATTGCTTGCGGACTTTAGCATAGGCACCCACGGCACGGTTGCACATCTTGCTGGTACCAGTCGAGGTAGCAGGCAGGGTGACAGCGCGTCCAGCGGAGAGGCAGTTCATGAGCATGCGCCAGCCAATGCCAACGCCACTGTGGCCACCAATGACGTGTTTTTCGAGGGGGAGTTCCACATTCTCGCCATTGATGGGGCAGTTATAGAAAGAGGAGCCGAGGGGATCGTGACGACGACCGAGGTGAATGCCGGGGGCATCACTGGGAATGAGGGCACAAGTAATGCCGAGTTCTTCACCTTTGCCCAAGAAGTTTTGCGGGTCCCGCAATTTAAAGGCAAGGCCAATGACGGTGGAGACTGCAGCGAGGGTGATGTAACGCTTTTTGAAGTTAAAGCGCAGATAGAGTTCGCCATCTTCTTTTTTAAAGACTTCGGCATGGGAGGAAATGGATCCGGCATCGGAACCTGCCATGGGCTCGGTCAGGCCAAAGCAGGGGATCTCGCGACCATCGGCTAAGCGTGGTAAGTAATGATCTTTTTGTTCTTGGGTGCCGAAATGGGAGAGCAATTCACCTGGGCCCAGGGAGTTGGGCACCATGACAGTAATACTCAGGGGACCACAATGAGAGGCGAGTTTCGAGCAAACGGAGCTGACGGCAAGTCCGGAAAAAGCGAGACCGCCATATTCCTTGGGGATGATCATCGAGAGGAAGCCGGATTTTTTGATGAATTCCCAAGTCTCGGGGGTGAGGTCACCACGGCAAGCGACATCATAATCACTGACCATTTTGCAGAGTTCTTCCACGGGGCCATCCATGAAGGCTTGTTCCTCGGCGGTGAGTGAGGGGTAGGGCTGAGAGAGGATGCGTTTGAAGTCGGGAGAACCAGAAAAGAATTCTTTTTCGACCCAAACCGTGCCGGCATCAATGGCTTCGCGTTCGGTTTGTGAAATAGCGGGCAAGAGGCCGATCTTTCCGAGGAAAGTCATGACGGGTTTGGAAATGAGTGCACAGCGTATGGGGGGGACAATGAAAATTGCGAAGACCGCAAGCACAATGAGGGGAGGCACAAAGCTCGAACTATAGCCAGCCACAAAGATGAGCGAGGCAATCGCCCAAAGAAATCCCGGCAGGTTCCTATATGCCAAGACCAAAAGAACAATCACGAAAATGGGGATTGATATGTAGAGCGGTGTGTTGGCTAGGTAGTTCATTTTATTTTCCTTGTGTTTGTATTGAAAGAGTTGATTGACGATTCACCATTTATGCGCCGTTCCGAGCTTAGGTTGCGCTGACGCTTAGGTTCCTTCGGCTGGCTTATTCGGCACAGTTTGGATAATCGTATGTTTTAAGTCTCTTTCCTGTTTGTTGGGTGTTTCCTTATATTCTTAGGTTTTCAAAAATTCCTGCTGCGCCCATGCCACCACCAACGCACATGGTGACCATGCCGTAGCGAAGTGAACGTCGTTCCATTTCGTGGAGCAGGGTGGCAGTGAGTTTGGCTCCGGTGCAACCGAGGGGGTGACCGAGGGCAATGGCGCCGCCATTGACATTGACGATGTCGGGATTTAAGCCGAGTTCGTTGATCACGGCAATGGATTGTGAGGCAAAGGCTTCGTTGAGTTCAATGAGCTCAATATCTTTGAGGGATAAGCCAGTTTGCTTGAGAACTTTGGGAATGGCAGCCACAGGACCCATGCCCATGAGGCGTGCGGTTACGGGGGCCACGGCAAAGCCAATGAGTTTGGCTCGTGGAGTGAGATTGCGTTCCTGGAGGGTTTGCTCATTGACCAAGACTGAGAAGGCGGCGCCATCGGACATTTGCGAAGAGCTCGCCGCCGTGACGGAACCACCTGCACGGAAAACGGCAGGCAGCTTAGCCAAGCTCTCGATGGAGGAACCAGCGCGGGGACCTTCGTCAATGCTAAAGCGGAATTTGCGTGTGTGCAGGTTGCCGTCTTTATAATGATTGACTTCGAGATCGAGGGGAATGATTTCCTCTTTAAAATAACCTTGCTCAATAGCCTTGAGGGCGTTCTCGTGTGAGCGCAGTGAGAATTTATCCATGCTCGTCCGCGAAACATTATATTGCTTGGCGACCGCTTCGGCAGTATTGCCCATATTCAGGTAGGCATCGGGGAAGATATCATTGAGTTTTGGGTTGGCGACGAAATTATTGCCACCGAGAGTGAGTAGGCTCATGGATTCACAGCCACCGGCTGCTAAGACGCTGGCGTGACCACAGGCAATGGCTTGGTGGGCCATGGCAATGGATTGCAAGCCCGAGGCACAAAAGCGGTTGATGGTGACGCCGGTGATTTTGTTGCCAAGGCCCGCCGCTTGACCGACTTGCATGGCCATGTTCATTCCTTGTTCAGCTTCAGGAGTTGCGGAGCCAAGCATGAGATCCTCGATGTCCTCGAGATGGAGATTATCGACTTTATTCACAGCGCCTTTGAAGGCGGCGGTCGCGTAATCTACAGGAGGGACGTGGGCGAGGCTCCCACGATTGGCTTTACCCACGGGAGTTCTAACTGAGCTGACTATGTAGACATTATTCATGATGGGCTCCTTAGTTTCGCAGTGGGCGGTTGAATTTTAAGATACTCTCTATTCGAGCCAGGGTTTTGGCTTCTCCTAGGAGTGAGAGGAAGACTTCGCGTTCTAAGTCGAGGATGTATTGCTCGTCAACCATCGAGGCGCGGGTGAGGTTTCCCCCGCAGATGATATGGGCGAGTTTACAGGCGAGGAAATAATCGTATTTACTGATGAACTGACTCTGCAGCATATTATAAGCCCCCGCCTTGAAAGTACTGGCGGCATTGGCGCCGAGTGCTAAGAACTTGGAGGGGCGCGGTGAGCTATAAGGCAGTTCACTCAATTGCAAGAGTAATTGTGCCGCCACGTGCAAACGCCTTTCAGCATTGGTGACGAGAGTGGCATTGGGGTTGAGGTAACGCTTGCTTTGGGCGTCTAATCCTGAGGCACTGACTTTTGCCATGGCAATGGTGAGCCAATTTTGCCGTAAGAAGGGTTCAACCAAGAAGGCTTTTTGTTCGCCAGCCATGGTGGCGGCGAGCTTGGCCATACGCATGGTACCGCCACCCGCAGGGATGAGGCCAACGCCGAGCTCCACTAAGCCCATGTAGGATTCTTGGGCGACAACCGCATGGGGGGCAGCCATGATGATTTCGCAAGCGCCACCGAGGGCCCGTCCTTGGACGACGGGGATGACTGGCTTGGAAGCGTAGTGCACCACTTGACTCATTTGCTGGAATTTATTGACCACCTCATTGATGGGGGCGAAGTCGCGGTTTTGGACGTGGCCAGCCATTTCTGCGAGGTTGGCACCGGCGGAGAACATGCTAGAATCATTGGCAATGAGGATGCCTTTAAATTCCTCTTTGTCTTCCACGAGTTTGACCGCATCGATAATGCCATCGAGGACGCGTGAGCTAATGGTATTGGCCTTGCCAGTGAATTCAAAGACGCAGATGCCTTGTTTCCAGTTGAGTAAGCGTGCGTCTTTGTAATCTTTGATAAGACGCATGCGTTTTTCTTTGATAGTGAATTGATCAGCGAAAGGAGATTTGGATTTAGTGAAACCCACTTCAGGATCAATTCGAGTAATCCATTCGGGAAGGGTGTAAACCGATCCCTTGAGATCATTGAGGATTTTTTTGAAGCCGATGGCCTGCCAGATTTCAAAAGGTCCCATTTGCCAAGCCCAGCCCCATTTCATGGCTTTATCAATGTCTTGGTGATTGTGACAGATCTCGGGGATGCGTCGCGCGGAATAAGACATGAGGGCTAATAAGAACTTGCGGTAGAAATCTCCGACGCGACCGGGATCATCGTAGAGGGCGCGCAAGCGTTTGCCCAAATCGGGGATCTTTTTGTAGGCATGGATATTTTCGAGGCTGATTTCTTTGGGACTTTGGTAGGAGTAATCACCGAAGTTGATGGAGCGGATCTCGCCATCGACTTTCGAGTAGAAGCCCTTTTTGGTTTTGGCGCCCAATTGCCCCTGCTTGACCATTTTTTTAATTTCGGTGGGCATGATAAATTCATTGCGGCATTCATCTTTTTTGATGGCGCTATGGAGATTGCTGGTGACATAGAGAATGGTATCGACGCCAATGAGGTCGAGGGTTCTAAAGGTAGCGGATTTTGGCCGTCCCATGAGCGGACCAGTGAGGAGATCAATTTCTTCGATAGTGAAGCCATCTTCAAATAGGGGGATCATGGATTTTTGCATGGCGTAGCAACCAATGCGGTTGCCAATGAAATTCGGCGTGTCTTTGGCGACGACAATGCCCTTGCCGAGGTGCAGGCGTGCGAACTCGGCAAATTCTTCGAGCAAGCCATCTTGGGTTTTTGGGCCCGGGATGAGTTCGAGCAGTTTCTGGTAGCGTGGGGGATTAAAGAAATGCACGCCGAGGAAACGCTTGAGTGATTTGTTTGAGAGATTTTTTGTGATGTCTTTGAGGGGTAGTCCGCTGGTGTTGGTGGCGAGGATGGCATCTGCTTTGACGTATTTACAGATTTGACTCCAAAGATTTTGTTTGATGGCGAGATCTTCGATAACCGCTTCTATGATGAGGTCAGCTTCGTCGAGGTGCTCGAGGTGATCGTCAAAATTGCCGGGGAAGATATTTTCGATAACGCTTGGACTATAGAGTGGGGATGGGTTGATCTTAAGTAATTTTTTGACAGCGCCTTCACTGATAGCAGAGGGTTTGGGGCCCGCGCTGGTGAGATCGAGGAGGGCAACTGAAAAACCACAATTTGCGAAGTGCGCCGCAATTTGAGAACCCATAACACCAGAGCCTAATACGGCTATGTGCTTAATTTTACTCATGTGGCGTCTCCTTATTTTTGGTAGATTTCTTGAATGATGTGATCGTAATTGATTTTGACGGCTTTGCGTTTCACTTTGAGCGTTGCAGTGAGCAAGCCATTGAGGGGGCTGAGCTCTTCGTGAATGATTTTGAATTTTTTGATTTGTGACCACTTGGGCAATTGCTCGTTGGCTTGGTCAATGCGCTGCTGATAATAAGCTGTGAGCTGAGGGCTTTGGCAGATGGCGTGAACATCGATGGTGTCGTGTTGCAGTTTTTTGGCAAAGCGCGGAAGTAGGGTGATCTCTGGGAAGATGAGTGCCGAACAGAAACGCTTGTCTTCGCCAATGACCAGGGCATGGGCAATAAAAGGGTCGGCTTTGAGAGCGGTTTCCAGAGGCGTGGGAATGACAAATTTTCCCGTAGACATTTTGAAAATGTTTTTCTTGCGATCGGTGATGAAGAGGTAGCCCTCGTCATCGAGGTAACCGATGTCGCCGGTGTGGAGCCAGCCATCTTTGAGGACGTCGTCTGTGGCTTCGGCATCTTTATAATAGGTTTCCATGATTTGTGGACCACTCACTAGGATCTCGCCATCTTCGGCAATCTTGATATTGGTTTCACTGAAAGCGCGTCCGGCCGTGCCTGGTTTGGGCGCTCTGAAGGGATTGACTGATATAACGGGAGCTTCGGTCATGCCGTAGCCCTCGAGGATGGGGATGCCGGCATTATTTAAGAAGCGACAGAGCTCGGTGCGAAGGTGAGCACCGCCACTGCAGATGAAGGTGAGTTCGCCGCCAAAGATATTCTGCCAAGCTTGGTAGATGGGGGAGAAGGCTTGGTGCATGACTTGGTGTTCGGGATTGCTGGCATCGTAAACATGGGCAAATTCAAAAGCCTTGTTATAAATTTCGGGATCCACTTGGGGGTTGTTTTCCGCACCATTGGCGATGTGCAAATAGATTTTTTCTAAGAGGTGAGGGACAGTGGAGAAAGTTTGTGGTTTGACCATGGCAATATGCATCATGATTTGGTCGGGATTCGTGAAGTAGACACTGGTGCCGTGATAGAGCCAACGGTAGATTGCGGATTTCGCAAAAATATGGCTCAAGGGGAGGAAGCTGATTTCGCGATCGTGTTTTTTGATGCAGTCATCTAAATCTGCAACAATGATGGAGTTCAGGGTGATGAGGTTTTTATGCTCAAGCAATACGCCTTTGGGTTGGCCCGTGGTTCCAGAAGTATAAATAATCGTGAGGGGGGATTCGCCTGTAGATTCGGGGAGCTGAGTTTCTTGAGCATTGGCAATGAGCTGCGGGCCATAGAGTTCACCGGGAACTTCTTCGTCGCTGAGGATGAATCTCATTTCGGGTTGGAGTGCTTTGAGGCGATTGTACTGTTCTTTGCCATTGACGATGCAGAGGCTGGCATCGCTGTGTTGCAAAACATAAGAGATGGATTGGTCATTAAAGGTGAGGTGAAGTGGGACTGAAACGAAGCCCGCGAGTGAGATAGCCACATCGTAGAGGCAAAAACGAGAATTGTTGCTGAGGAAGACGGCGATTTTCGCTTGAGGTTCTAATTTAAGTGATTGCATGGAGTAGGCAATTTTGTGAACTGTTTCGTAGAATTCATAGTAGCTTAGAGTTTTCCAAGATTTGCCAGTCCAATCGTTGAGTAAGGCAGTCGTAGGCGAATTTTTCATTCCTAGCTCTAAGAGTTCTGAAACCGTAGATACAGAAGTGTCTATAATATCTTTTGCCGTATTCATGATTAGTGCCTTATTTTGTGGGATTGACTCTCTGTGAAAACATAATTCGGCGAGGATCAAAAAACAAATTTTTACTAAAGGAAAAAATTAAATGTTCATTTGAGGCATAAAAAAAGCCACTTTGATTTATCAAAGTGGCTTGGAAGGGCAGAAAAAGTTTTTTTAGATGATGGAACCCATGGGCTCACGCAACATTTTCCTTTCTTTTACTTCAGCTTTGAAAATTGCGACAAATTCATCACGTGAGACGGTGATTTGATCGCGTGAACCATAACGACGTACGGTCACGGTATTGTCGGCAACTTCTTGCTCGCCAATAATTAAGAGAATGGGGATTTTACGCTTAGTATTGGTACGGATTTTCTTGTTGAAAGTGTTGTTACTGTCATCGATTTCAACACGGTATAGATCTCTAGTTAGCTCATTAGCTATGGAGTTTGTAAATTCCATACAGGAATCCTGAACTGGAAGGATACATACTTGAACGGGTGCGCACCATGCAGGGAAAGCGCCGCCATAGTATTCCATAATGAAAGAGATAAAACGCTCATGGGTAGAAAGTGGTGCGCGGTGAATGATGATAGGCTCTTTTTCTGTATTATCACTATCAACATATTTAAGAGCAAATTTCTCTTTACAAGCTGACTGGAAGTCGACCTGAATTGTAGAAAGAGTTTCTTCACGTCCCATGAGGTTCTTAAACTGAACATCGATTTTTGGACCGTAGAAAGCGGCTTCGCCTTCGCCGACAAAGTATTCGAGGCCAAGCTCGTCCATGACTTTGGCAAGAAGAGCTTCGGCTTGGTCCCACACAGCAGGATCGCCGACAAATTTATCTGAATCGTCACGCACTGAGAGGCGGAAACTATAATCGGAGAATTTGAAGGTTTCGTAGAATTCCATATACATTTTAACCATGCTTCTGAATTCTTCTTCAAATTGATCTTCAGTTAGGTAGACGTGAGCATCGTTCATAGTCATGCAACGTACGCGAAGTAGACCTGAAAGTTCACCAGATTTTTCATAGCGGTAACAAGTGCCGTATTCACAGAGACGATAAGGCAGTTCTTTGTATGAACGAGGGCGTGCTGAGTAAATAAGGTGATGATAAGGGCAGTTCATGGCCTTGAGGTAATATTTTTCACTGTTTTCAGCGTCATCGCCTTCGTTGAGCTCCATTGGGGGGAACATGGAATCTGCGTAGTAAGGAAGGTGCCCTGAAGTCTGGAAAAGTTTTTCACTAGCAATATGCGGAGTGGATACTCGTTGGTAACCATACTTCATTTCCATTTCGCGGGCGTATTTTTCGATTTCGTCGCGAATGATTGTACCGTTGGGCATCCATAGAGCTAGACCTTTACCGACTTTTTCATCGAAGTGGAAGATATCGAGTTCTTTACCAAGTTTTTTGTGATCGAATTGCTCGGCAATGCGACGTCTTTCGAGGAAAGACTGAAGTTCCTCTGGAGTCTCGAAGCAGAGAGCGTAAATACGTGTGAGCTGCTTATTTTTTTCGCTACCGAGCCAGTAGGCACCAGCAACGCGGTCGAGTTTAAAAGCTTTGGCAGGGAGGTCGCCAGTGGTTTCCACGTGAGGGCCTTCACAGAGGTCGGCAAAATTACCGTTTTCGTAGAAAGAAAATTTCTCAACGCCACGAGAATGGAGATTGCGAACGTTTTCGATTTTGTATTCGCCTTCACCGAGATCCTCGAGTTTGGCTACGGCGCCTTCGATATCAGTTTCGCTGTAGTGGAATTCTTGCTTGCGACCAATGATTTTTTTCATGCGCTTTTCAATTTCTTTGAGTTTGTTTTCGGCAAACTCTTCTTCGCTGAAATCGAAATCGTAATAAAAGCCCGTTTCAATGGGAGGACCAAAACCGAGTTTGACTTTGGGGTAGACTTCTTGTACTGCTTGAGCGAGTACGTGAGCCATGGAGTGGCGAATTTTATAGAGATTTGAATTTTCGTCCATGAGTAATATTTCCAGAAAGCTTTAGATTAAAAAAAAATTTGCTCATAATAATGCCTTTATGCATTTGGGGCAAGTATGAAAAAATATTTTCGAGGAATTAAGTAAACTATGAATCAAGCCCTTTTGGAAGCAGTTGAGCCTTATTGGATTTACGATTATGACGTGGCGCAATCTTTGGACCCCAAAGCAAGTCTTTTAAAGAGCTTGGCCCAAGACTTGAAACTCATTCAGATTCGCGTCAAAAGCTTGGTGGATTTGGAGCTTAAAAAGCAAGTAAAGAAGTATTATGATTTGATCAAAGAAGCGAATCCAGCTTGCCATGTGATTATGAATGATTACGTAGATTTGTGTGCGGAATTCGCCATGGAAGGGGTTCATTTGGGGCAGAGTGATGACTCAGTCATCGAAGCTCGAAAGAATTTGGGCGAAAAGGCGATTATTGGCCTTACCGTGCGCTCGCTTGAAGAAGCTCAGGAAGCTCAAGGTTTGTTAGCGCAAGGCATTGTGGATTACGTGGGTGTAGGCACTGTTTTTCAAACGACGACAAAGCAAGGGCTGAAAGCGAAAGGCCCCGAGTTTATCGAAGAAGTTTTTAAGCTCATTCCCGCTGAGAAAGTTTATCCCATTGGTGGGATCAATAAAGAGAATTTAAGTGAGCTCAAAAAGATTGACGTCAAGCACGTGGCCTTATGCTCCGAGCTCTACAAAAATCCCGATGTGAAGGTTTATTGCGGAGTTTGTTAAGATTGAGCGTGGGGGTGGGCTTGGTCGTAAGCTTGTAATAAGCGGTCAGTAGAGATGTGTGTGTAGATTTGGGTGGTGGAGAGATTTTCGTGACCGAGGAGTTCTTGTACTGATCTCAAATCCGCTCCAGCATCGAGCAAGTGTGTGGCAAAGGAGTGCCTAAGTTTGTGCGGTGTGATGTCTGGAGGCAGTTGACAGGATTGCAGGTAAGCTTTGAGGTTTCGCTGGATGGAGCGCGCACTCAAGCGTTTGAGATCTTTGAGGTTGATGAAAACGGGGTCATTGGCTGAGGTCCAATTGAGTTCGGCATTTTTTCTGCAAGCAAAGTATTGTTCGAGGGCTTGTTTGGCGGGATTGCCCAAATAAGCGGTGCGTTGTTTTTTTCCTTTACCAAAGATCTTGAGAGTTGATTCCTCGAGGTTGATTTGATCGAAGTTGATATCGAGGGCCTCTTGGATACGCAGACCCCCACTATATATAATCTCGAGGATGGCTGCATCGCGACTGGCCATGAAGTCGTTGTTCTTGCCTTTTTTTTGAGCCCAGTAAGGGGCGGGGGAGCTGAGTAGGGTGGAGATGTCTTCTCGCGATAAAATGAGCGGCAGGCTTTTATCTTTCTTTGCGGCTTTAATATCTTGAAAGGGGTTGGTGCTTTGGAGTTCTTCTCTTTGAAAAAAATTATAGAGGCTCCGCAGGGAGGAGCACTTTCGGAGCAAGGTATTTTTCGAGATTTTGCTTTCTTGTAGAGAAAAGATGTAGCCCTTAGCGGCGTTTTTATCGATTTGCTTCCAGGCCAAAGACTGAGCTTCAATAGCTTCATCACCCCAAGTTTGAGTGATGAATTCTACGATATCAAAAAAATAGGCTTTTTGAGTGTGGAGGGAAAAGTTCTTTTCGGTTTTTAAGTATTTAAAGAATGCCAACAGTGCGTTGTCTTTGAATGGCAAATCCATGATTTAGGTCATATTGGCAATATAGTAATCTTTAAAGTACTCAGCAGGAACGTGGATGACGCGGAAGCCGAAGTAATCTTCTCTACGGCTTGGTGGGTAAGAAACCACACTTGAGTGAGTGTTACAGAAATCGATGGGAGATCTCCAAGAACCGCCTTTTAGAATGTGTGGATCGCGCTCGTCGTCAAATGAGTCGTTGGTCCATTCCATTGCGTTGCCGACCATGCCCACAACGCCGTAAGGGCTGCAGTTATTGGCATAGTAATCTACTGAAGAACAAGAAAGAGGTTCATTGACACCATCGTTGAATAGAGCGACTTCTATTGTGGGAGATTGCTCGCCCCAAGGGTAGTGAAGACCGTAAGTGCCACGAGCCGCAGCTTCCCATTCGTATGAAGTGGGGAGGTTGTAGTACTCGCCAGTGACTTTACGAAGCCAGCGGCAGTAGTTTTTGGCGTCGTTCCAACTGATGTTGACGATGGGGCATGTTGCGTAAGGCGCAACAGTGTTGATCTTTTCGACTTCCTCTTCTGGTAGGCTTTGGCCCGTTTCATTGAGGTAATGAAAGAATTGATCTTTGGTGATTTGGAATTTGCTAATGCCAAAGGGGATAGTGACTTCATGAGGGCGGTTATCAGTACCAACGACATAGTTTCCTGCAGGAATGAGACAAAATGGAATGCCTTGGGTATCTGCATATTCGTTATCACCCGTAGAGCTTGGTGCCACAGGAGGTGCTACAGGAGCGGCCACTGGTTCTGGGCTAGCTTCTGGAACAACTGCAGGAGCTAAAGGCGGAGGCGGAGGCGGAGCGTCGGTATTCGCTTCGGTCAGCGTATCAGGACTTGAAAGCAGTGGGTCGAGAACTGGAGCGGCTTTCTTTAATGGTTTTGCGGGAGTTTCCTCTTTTTTAACGGCAGCTTTGATATTGCCAAATAGACCGTTGCTCGGTGTATGTGCGTGGAAAGCTTGTTCGTTAAGTGTGTTGTTGCCTGAGGATTTAAGCTTGAAATTTTCAGGGGGGGCGTCGTTGGCAGCGTTATTATTCAGGACGTTCGCTTGGATTTTATTAATTTGATCTTTGGCTTTGCGTCCAGAAACTTTGAGGCCGACACCTTGCGTTTTACCACCTGGGCGTTTGACGTTTAAGCCATCTGGAGTCGCGGTTTCGTTGCCGCTATTTTTACGTCTTAAGATGTGAGAGGCTGTCTTACCTTTTTTAATGGATAAGCCAGTCGCGTTGGTTTGATTTGAGGCGCTTTTGATTTTGAGGCCGGTTGTCTTTGTTCCAGGTATTTGAGAATCTTGACCAGGTTTTTTGATTTTGAGTGAACCGGTTTGATTTGAGGCACTCTTAATTTTAAGTCCACCCGTTTGGCTTCCGGGTATTTGTGAATCCTGGCCAGCTTTTTTGATTTTGAGTGAACCAGTCTTGTTTGAGGCACCTTTGATTTTGAGTCCACCCGTTTTGGTGTCTCGAACCGATGAAGATTGGTTGCCACTTTTTTTAACTTTTAAGCCGCGTTTGGCTTCACCCGGGTCAGCAGATTTTTGCTTGCGGATAAATTTTTTGGCGCTAGGAGGACGTTTTTGATTCATGTTTTACTAGTTGAGATTTTTAACTATAAATTGGTAAAATGAGTCAATATCTTCACAAAAATTTGTGAGTTGATCATGAAGTTGACTATTTTTTAGAAAGCTTGATAAACCAGCCAAGAGTTTTAAGTAAATATCTTGTTGACCATCAGGACCGCCTATCATAAAGATAAGCTGAGCATCTTTTTGGTCAAATGATTTCCAGTCAATACCGGCCTTACTTATGCCAATTGTGATAAAAAACTCGTCGATATCGGGTGTTTTGGCATGTGGGTAGGCAATTCCGAAGCCGAAACCCGTGCTCATGAGTTCTTCTCTATTGATCAGTGCTTGGAGGAAGTTATCGGAGTTATTGACTTTTTCGCGAGAGGCCTCGACCATTTCTTCGAGAGCTGAATTGATTTCATTCGCTTCTAGGAAAATGACGCGTTGGCGATCTATGTAATTGATTAGATTCACTAAATATCAAAACTCAATACGATTAATAATTGGGGGCTAATCTATCACCCAAGTTGGTGATGTCTACAGAGGTTTAAGTTCAAAACTCGACTAAATGTTGCTTTTTTTGTCCACCGAAAGATTTAAAAAAGAGAGGACTTTAAAAAAGCCTGTCTTGAAAAGAGTTCATATACCTTTAGTTTTTCGGGATTTTATTATCTATTAAACAAGGCCTACAAATCATGAAAAACACGATTATCATCGGTAACACTTCTGACAACCCTTTCGCAATTGATGTGGCTCACTTTTGTGGTCAAGTAGTTGATATTTCGGATGTTATAGCACTAAAAGATTTTCAGAATACTGAATTCTGTCCTCGTTTCATCAATGATGAGACGGCCTTTGAAGATATTGGCTATTACCTAAAGGGGAAGACGGTTGTTATTGTCTCGACTCAATCTTTAACTTTCTCAAGAAATTCGCTCTCAATGAGAAACCTCGTCATTGCGAGAGCCGCAAAAGACAATGGTGCTGAACAAGTGATTTTGATGGAACCTGATTTGTTTTACTCTTGTCAGGATCGTGGGCCTAGGCACGAACATTCGTTTTTTAATGAAGAACGTAGCGCTGAAATAAGAAAAAAATTCGATGGTCAACCCTTTACAGCTTTGCTCTATGCACAGCTTTTATCTTTAGCGGGTGTGGATCAGGCTTTCACGATTCACAATCACTCGTTCTCAACTCAAAACTTGTTCCAAAAAGAGCTGAATGGTTATTTTCATAACTATGTACCTTGCGATATATTCTCGCATTACTTAGCGAGTTCAGGTATTGTTGACCCAGGAAAAACGATCCTTTGTGCGCCGGATAAAGGAGCGGTACCTTTTGTTCAAATGATTAAAGATGAGATGTCACACCTCAATCCGCCGATCTTGAAAATGGATAAAGTTCGTTCGGGCGAACGTGCCATTGAAATGGAGCCAAGTGAAGATTCAGATATTGGTATGGAAGACATTGAGGGTAAAGATGTTATTGTCTTTGATGATATGGTAAGAACGGGTACAACAATTGTGAAATGTTGTCGTATTCTCAAGCAATATAAGCCAAGAAGAATCATCTTCTGTGTAACTCACTTCCATTCATCTGCGGAGAGCCGTGAGAAATTAGCTGATCATTCAATTGATGAAATTGTGACAACCAATACAATTCCAGCCATTTTAAACCGCGACCAACAAGGTCGTTTGCGTAAGAAAATTACAGTCTTGAAACTGGAAAACTGGATTGCGAATAAACTCAATAAGATTGTGACTGGTAAAGAAATTGCCTCTTCGCCGGGTGAGCTTTATAGCGTAGATATCAGTTCGAAAAACCCACGTTGGAAACAGCATATTTCTTCTGCCTTTGGGAATAAATAAGAATTTTTTTTATGAGCAATGCCAATATAGCTTGCCGTTTAGAAGAACAAGTTGATCAGCAAGCACACAAGCGTGCGGTCATCGAACTTCATAAACGTGATGAAAACTCGGGAGGGGGAATTTATAAGCACCTGACGTTTTTGCAGTTAGAAGAGTTGAGCTCTAAATATGCGCGAGCTTTCGCTGAATCGGGGATTACGAAAGGCAGTCGAGTGCTCTTGGGTGTAAAACCGGGAGCCGATTTGTGTGCGCTGACTTTTGCCTTGTTTAAAGTGGGGGCTGTACCGGTTTTTATTGATCCGGGAATGGGACCAAAGCATTTGCTTAATTGTGTTGAGCAGGCCAAAGCCGAAGCGATTGTGGGCTTGCCAGCAGTGTTTGTGTTTAAGCTTTTTAATTGTAAAGCTTTCGAGGGTGTTAAGATTAAGTGGAGCCTCGGTTTCTGTCCTATTATTGGGGTTAAGAACTTAAAGTCAGTTAGCTTTCAAGAGAAGTTTTATCCCGCCTGCCAAATGGAACAGAGTGATGTAGCTGCTTTGCTTTTTACGAGTGGAAGTACAGGTCCCGCTAAAGGGGTAGTTTACACTTGTAAGATCTTTAATTTCCAGTTGGATATCATTAAAGAGCAGTATGAAGTGGCAACGACAGATATGGATATGAGTGTCTTCCCTCTGTTTGCACTGTTCGCAGTTTGTATGGGGATGCCCACGGTGATCCCCGATATGGATACTTCTAAACCCGCGGCAGCCGACCCTGAGAAGATTTTGCAAATCATGGAAGAGCAGGATGTGAGTTTCTCATTTGGGTCACCAGCCTTTTGGAAAGTGATGGCCGATTATTGTGAGGAGAATAATCACAAATTAAATTCAGTTCGTTGTTTAGTGATGGCGGGATGTTCCGTTGAGCCAGACTTACATCGACGCTATTTAAATAATATTTTGAAAGAGGGTGCTGAAATTTATGTTCCTTATGGTGCCACGGAATCATTGCCCCTGACGAGTATGAAGGGCTCAGAAGTCTTGAGTTTTAGTGCGGAACGCTCGGAAGCGGGCGACGGGACTTGTGTGGGGAAACCCATGTCAGGTGAATATGATGTAAAAATTATTAAAATAAGTGATGATGCCGTAGAAGAGTGGTCGAATGATATTGTCTTGAAGCCTGGTGAAGTGGGGGAAATTGTCAACTCAGGGCCGATTACGACTCATGAGTATTACAATAACTCTAAAGGGACAAAGAAATCAAAAATTTATGATGGGGATAAGATCTGGCATAGGATGGGGGATTTAGGCTATTTCGACGAACAGGGTTACTTATGGTTTTGTGGACGTAAGAATGAACGCGTTGAGATAGAACAAGAATTGCTCTGTACGGATAAGATTGAGAATGTGCTCAATTTACATAAAAATGTTAAGCGCAGTGCCTTGGTTCCCCTTAATGAGAAAGAAGCGGCTTTGATTGTTGAACCTAATTGCGAAAAATTACTCGAGAGTCAAGATCGTCAGAAAGTTGCTATTCAGGAATTTGTCGATTTATTAAAGCAAAAGTTACCTAATTTGAAGATAGATAAGTTTTTATTTAAGGCAGATTTCCCCGTGGATGTTCGTCACAATGCAAAAATTAAACGTGACCTATTGCGTGAATGGGCCCAAAAAGAGATTTAAGAGGATTTAGGATGAAGATTACAGTATTTAGTTTGTTGTGTTTTGTGATGTCACTAAGCGCCGTGGCTCAAGAAGATCGATCAAAAATGAGCACAGAGAGTTTTGTGGCCTTGGCAAGAAAAGCTTTAATTGGAGAATCGTGGCTTAAAATGAAAGGCAATATCAATACTCGACCTAAAGAAGGGGAGAGAGCTCGTTACCCCTTTATTTTAACTGCCCTCATGCGTAAAGATAGCTTAGTTGTGAAGACCAAGCTAGAAGAGAGTGTGATGAAGGTCGCCTATAGTTTTGGTGAGGCCCACTCGACTAAAGAACTTGAATCAAAAAACAAGGAATTGTACGATAAATTACAGTTACGCCCCGGTGATTTTAGTTTATCTTTTATGTACTGGGACTTGATGAAAGAATATGATGTTGAGCATTTGGGCCTAGCGAGAATTAAATGCCGTGTATTTCTTCTCGCAGATCCAGATGAGAATGAATACGCTAAAGTATGGATTTCGGAGAAATATTTAGGCCCAGTGAAGGTGATGTGGAAGACTGGGAGTTTAGATTTTGATAAACCTGATCGATTGTTGCAATTCGAGGGTTTTACCAAAAAGAATAATCGTTCTATGCCCAAAGAAGCCTATTTAAAAAATGCTTATGGCGACATGCAGATTAAGTTTAATGAGCATGAAGGCGATTATGGTTTAAAGTTTCCTCAAAAATTATTCAATTTTTAAGAACTTTAAGTTCAAATAAACTTTTATTGCTATTTTTAATGACGTAGAGTGCAAATCTACGATTAATTTTGGTATAGGTGTAGTTTTCAAATGGAACATGAAGCTAAAGATTTAGTCAAGCAAATTCAGGCTTTAAAGAAGGGGAAGGACCTAGAAGACAGGGGACTCTTAGAAGTTGGTGGAATGGGTGAAGTTCATCGTAAATACGACATCCCTTTGAATCGTGATATAGCCTATAAAGTCATGCTCGACAAAATTGCAAAGGATGATGAACGCATCCTGCAGTTTGTTGAAGAGGCGAGGATTACGGGTAGACTCGAGCACCCAAATATAGTGCCAGTGCATAGTTTGGGGGTGGATGGGGAAGGTAAAGTTTTCTTCACAATGAAATACGTCCAAGGTGATTCTTTATCCGATGTTATAAAGCTTCTTTCTAGTGGAGAAGAAGAGTTTTTAAGCTTTTACAGTCAGTTTACTCTTTTGACTATTTTTCGAAAGGTTTGTGATGCAGTCTCTTTCGCCCATTTCAATGGCGTTGTTCACCGCGATATAAAGCCTGAAAATATCATGGTAGGCTCCTTTGGTGAGGTGCTATTGATGGACTGGGGGCTCGCGAAGTATCTTGGAGACGAAGATCGCGAGTACGATGAAGAAGACGGTGAGACTCCTTATCATCCAACAAATACATCTTTGACAATGGATGGTATTATTAAGGGAAGTCCGGGTTATATGTCGCCAGAGCAAGCTCGCGGTGATATTGATGATGTGGATGAGCTGTCAGATATCTTTTTACTTGGGGCGACACTCTATCATTTGTTCACTCATCGCCAGCCCTTTAAAGGATCCAGTTTAACTGATACAATCGAGAGGTCAGAGCTCAATAAAGTAAAACCTGTAGCCGATTTTTCTTTGCAGAAACAAATCCCTGTTGAATTATGCGATATTATTGAAAAAGCCATGGCGTCAAAGCAGGAAGATAGGTTTCAAACAGTCGAAGAGTTGTCTAATGCTATTGATGGTTTTCTGTCTGGTCAAATTATTTCAACTAAAATTGATTTCAAAAAGGGGCAAATCATCCTTAAACATGGTGATTTGGGTAATGACGCTTTTTTAATTGTGGAAGGTGAGGTTGAAGTCTACAAAAGAATTAATGGTAAAAAACATATTCTGACGCACTTAGGGCCAGGCGATGTTTTTGGTGAAATGGCCTTGATTACAGAGAAAACTCGCTCTGCAACAGTGAGTGCGACCATGAAAACTAAGTGCATTAAGATTTCTAATGATTGTCTTCATCGTCAAGTGGAAAAACTCCCACCTTGGTTTCAAGGAATGATGAGTTCGCTTTTTAAGCGCCTTAGGCAAATGGATGATGTGGCTCATCCCATGATTGTAGCTGATTGTACCTTTGAAGTTATTATGCAGGTTCGTTTGTTAATGGCAGTTTATGGCAGCTTAGATACGGATGGGAATATCAGTATGCCTTTACAGGAGTTGATGAGCGAAGTGGCAAATAATTTAAAAATTCCGAAAACGAGGATTCGTCCTGTTTTAGCTGGCTTAGTTGAGATGGGTTTAGCGCAAGATAATAATGCTACACGTCTTTCAATTACTAGTTGGACGCTCTTTTGCGATTTTGTCGATTATACGAAGAATGCTCCAAGTTTGGCTCGTACCTCAACGACTATAATTAGTTCTTTAAATATAAATCGGACTTATACGGATGGGAAAAGTTTGGTTCATCGAAATTTGCGTTTGTGGCCCAATGAAGTAATTCCACCCTTTGGTAAATTACAGCGTATAAAGGAGGAGCTTAATGGACATGAGCTCAAAGATTTCCGAATTCACTTTGGGAAAAAGCTACAAGAATTGAAGAATTATTCACTCTACTCAGAGTCACTGCAAAGCGCTCAAGGGAAAAAGCATAGAACAAAAGCTTTTAATCCAAGTACACCTCCAAAAATATTGGATGCTTTTAAGGATGTATGATGAGCAGAAGTATGAGGACTTTATACAAGAGGTAAAGCAAAAAGACTTGTTTAGGCAAGCTAAGGTTTATGAGTATTCACAGGGGGTGGAGTACAGCTTTGAAAACAAAACCCTAATCAACTTTTCTTCAAATAGTTATTTAGGTATGCACTTAGATAAACGTGTTGTCGAAGCATCTAGTCATGCGACTCAAAGTTTAGGTGTTTCATCAATTGCCTCGCGTTTAGTTTGTGGTACAATGCCTTTGCATGATGACCTAGAAAAAGCTGTGGCTCAATGGAAAGGGGCGGATGAAAGTATCGTTTTTAATAGTGGCTTTCAGGCAAATGTCGGTTTGATTCAGGCTTTGGCGGATAAAAACACCATGATTTTTGCTGATAAGTTGGTTCACGCTTCAATCATTGATGGCATTCGTTTGTCGGGAGCCAAGTTTCAGCGTTTTCATCATAATGATATCAGTTCTTTAGGAAAGCTCCTTGAACGCTACCAAGATGTAGAGCACAAAATTATTATTTCGGAAACCGTATTTAGTATGGATGGTGATGAGGCACCTATTGCGGATTTGGTGTCCTTGTCAAAAAAGTATGAGGCATTTTTATATTTAGATGACGCACATGGTGCTGGCGTCTACGGAGAAGATGGTTGTGGTCCCACGGGTAGGTGGGCAAAGGATGTGGATTTGCTGCTCGGAACTTTTTCTAAAGCTTTTGGGAGTTTTGGTGCTTATGCTTGTATAAGTAAGGCTTTGAAAGATTATTTTTTAAATACCTGTCGATCCTATATCTTTTCCACGGCTTTGCCTCCTGGAGTTATTGCGGCAAATTTAAAATCACTTGAGTTAATGGCAAGCGAGGAATATGAAGCTAAGCGAAGATCTTTATTGGAAAAGTGTAAGTACCTTCGCGAATCTTTAAAGCAAAAAAGTTATCAATTAATTGAAGGAGAGGGACCGATTATTGCCGTACTCATAGGCTCAGAAGAGGGGGCCTTAAATAAATCTAAAGAGCTCTTCGAAAAAGGTTTTTTGATACCGGCTATTAGGCCACCAACTGTTCCTAAAGGGAGTTCGCGTTTACGTTTAACTCTTTCAAGTCTTCATACATATAGGCAGATAGAAGACCTGTTAGCGCATTTTTAATTAAGGGAATATACCGCGCTCATTGTAGACTTCATCAATATTTTTCAATGCTCTTATATAGGCTGCTTCGCGTTTGCTTACATCAAGCTCTATGCTTAGATCGTGGACAATATGATAGGCTTTAATGATTTTGTCTTGGAGCTTCTCTAAGACGTGATGTTCGTGCCAGTAATCGTTAGAGCGGTTCTGGAGCCATTCAAAATAAGAGACAATTACGCCGCCAGAGTTCGCTAAAACATCTGGAATAACTTGAATGTCTTTTTCGGCGAGAATTTCATCAGCTCTGTTAGTGATAGGGCCATTTGCGCCTTCCGCAATGAGCTCGACCTGAGCTGCATGAGCTTCTTTTTCACCGATTTGGTTTTCGAGTGCGGCGGGAATCATCACGTCAGCTTTCATAGAGAAGAACTCCTCGCGGCTTAGGAGTTCTTGTCCCATGAAGCCTGCAATACTACCGTTTTCGGCAATGTATTCTGTGAGTTGGCGCACTGGAACTCCTTCCTTCATATAAAGGGTGCCGGCGCAGTCGTTCACGGCAACAACTTTCGCTCCAAGAGAATCTAGGCGCTTTGCGGCCCAGGATCCGACATTACCAAAGCCTTGGATAATGAAAGTTTTATCACTGATTTTATAATTGTGTTGTTTGGCCCATTCTTCGATGCACATGACGACGCCATAGCCTGTGGCTTGTGCGCGTCCTTTCGTTCCGCCAACTTTCACAGATTTACCGGTGACGACACCCTTTAAGCATTGGCGGTCAAGTGAGCCTGATGTATTGAGGTAAGTGTCCATCATCCAATTCATTGTTTGAGCGCCAGTGCCCATATCAGGAGCGGGGATGTCAAAATTAGGTCCGATATTATCTCCAAGTGCATGAACAAAACGACGAGTAATTTTTTCAATCTCACTAATAGAAAAGTCTTTTGGATTGAACTTTACGCCACCTTTTGCACCACCGAAGGGGAGGCCTGCTAAAGAACATTTGAGGGTCATGAGCATGGCGAGGCCCTTAACTTCATCTAAGTTGACTTGAGGATGGTAGCGAAAGCCGCCTTTATAGGGGCCGAGTATATTATTGTGCTGTATGCGATAACCTTTGAAGAGTTTCATTTCGCCAGAATCCATTCTCACGGGGAAGTTGACGATGATTTCGTTCTTGGGTTGTTTTAAGATTGTGTGTATGGTTTTGCTAATATCAGCTTTTTTACAAGCTTGGTTAAAAATATTGACGACATTTTTAAATAATTTGTCCATGAAAGACTCCCTTGTTTATTTTATTTTACTGCATTTGTGAGCCCAAAGGAATAGCAAAGAGTGAGATAAGTTAAAAAATGATTTCATTTTTCTGCATTTGTGTCATAAATTAGCTATAGTGAAACCCAATCAAGGAGTTAATTATGTCTTTTGCACAAACTAAAGAAATTATTCGGCAATGTCGCCGAGACCACCTCGAAATGTCTGATATCATGGAAGAGTTAGAGGATGTTTTTACAAAACCTAAAACACAATCAATAAGTCATTTTTGCGCAAGACAACAAAAGCATATTGCGAATTATTTGAAATGCTTCATAGAATCATCGCCTAAAGTGGTGCTGAATTCTTGGTTTCAAAATACCCCAGATATGGGTAAGCCTCTCGACTTATTGGAAGATCTACCCAATAATATGAAGAGTTCTGACTTCGAGAAAGTGGTACATAAAATTTCTAAGGTATTTGAATTGCGATATGAGTCTTATTCGAAAATTGCGGAGTTGGCAAAAACCAAGGAGCTCTTTACTCAGCTATCAAGTATCAATCAGCACGCGTCAGAGCAATTTCACTGGTCTTTGATGGAGAATAGAGACTTATAATCTTACTTAGTTTAAGTAGGGGCTTGTTTTCTAAAAATCAGGCTTGTATTATATTGAACATCCGTTACTATAGCACGCTTATTTCCACACAGAATGTGGGGGAGAAATATGCTATTTTATTTTATAAGTAAACATTAACAAATTTAAGTATCCGGGAAATTGCAGATGGATTCAAAAAGCGACGCCATTCGTAATTATATGCACAATATTAGTGATTATTCACTAGTAACAAAAGAAGAAGAGGTCGATTTAGCTGCTGACATTAAGTTAGGTAGTGATAAAGCTCGTGAAAAGCTAATCGTATCCAACCTTCGTCTTGTTGTAAAGATTGCACATGATTTCAAAGGACTCGGCTTGCCCTTATCTGACCTTATTTCAGAAGGTAATATTGGATTGATGCGTGCGGTTGAAAAATTCGACCCCGCTAAAGGTGCAAAGTTCTCTTCTTATGCAGCGTGGTGGATCAAACAATCCATGCGCCGTGGTTTGGCTAATCAGAGCCGTACAATTCGTATTCCTGTCCAGTCGGCAGGGAAAATAAACAAGATTCGAAATGCTCGCATTGAATTAAAAGAAAAGCTCATGCGTGAGCCTACTGATCAAGAGATTGCGACATACCTAGAATTTTCAAAAAGAACAGTTTCTGGACTTAGCACAGTCGGCGGTTCCACTATTTCACTTCAAGCAAAACTGCAAGATGGTGAAGATGGTGAGATTCAAGATATTGTAGCTGACAAAGCCTCTCAAACAGCATCCGATATCATCGGTGAAGCGGAATCGATCAATTCAATGATGAAATTCATAGTCTATTTGACTGACCGTGAAAAACTCGTTTTGGAATTGCGTTTTGGCTTACTATCGGGTCGTCCTAAGACCTTAGAAGAAGTAAGTCAAGCGATTGGCAGAACGCGTGAGCGTGTTCGTCAGATTCAAAACCAAGCTTTGAAGAAGCTAAGAGAAAGAATGCAGCGTGAAAGTCTGCTTAACTAAGTAGAGTCTATGAAAGAGTTATCATTTATTGGTACTGGCAAGATGGCCAGTGCTATTGCGAAAGGTATATGCCTCAACGGTGTATTAACGAGCGAAGAAATTATTGGGACAGCACCGGATCAGAGTCGCTTCGACTTTCGTGATCTGACCAATATACCCGTAAGTGATGATAACGCCGAAGCAATGAATTCGCGCATGGTCGTTCTCGCCTTCAAACCTCAAGTAGCAGAACAAATTTGTCGTTCTTTGCAGCCTATGGTCAAAGATCAATACTTTGTATCAATTTGCGCCGGTATTACACTCGATAACTTAGAGCAATGGTTGGGGACTGATAAAGTCACAAGAACGATGCCAAATACGCCTCTCTGTGTATCAAAAGGAGCTGTGGCCTATTGTTCTGCAAGCGGTGTCGGTGAAAGTGACCTTGCCTTGTTGACTCAGTACTTCGAATGCTCAGGTATTTTGGCGAAAGTAGCTGAAGATGACATCAATACAATCACGGCTTTAAGTGGTAGCGGTCCCGCCTATGTTTTTGAAATGATCGATGCCTTGGCGCAATCCGCAAAAGCTAATGGTCTCTCAGATGAAGTGGCCTTAGCATTTAGCATACAAACATTTTTGGGTTCAGCACAGATGTTGAGCGATAAGTTGGGAACTCCCGAGGAATTACGCAATGCAGTGACTTCGCCTAACGGTACAACTTATGCGGCCTTAGAAAACTTCAAGCAAAACAATTTAAGAGAAGTACTTCACCAAGGCTTTCAAGCAGCAAAAGATAGAGGCGATGAATTAAGTCGCGGTGAAAAGTAAAATTTTTTAGAGTATCAATTTAGGGTAGAGTTAAACATGATTATTTGTGGATTAGATATTGGCGGAACAAAAGTTGAAGCCGCTTTTTTTGAAGTCGTAAAAGAAACACAAGATAGCGATCACTGGCAAGAAATTCAGGTAGGCGGCGAGATTCTATTCTTACGAAATAGAGGCTCACGTCGTATCCCCACCGAGAGAAGTCGGGGTTACCAGATTGTCATTGAAAATATATCTAACCTCATTAAAGACCTATCTAAAGAACTCACGATTGGCTTAGACGAAATCAAAGGTATTGGCATTGGCTTACCAGGTTCGGTTGATCCGAAGAAAAAAGCCATGTCCAACGGTAATACGCGTATTTTCCTTGATAAAAATTTAGAGAATGATCTTCAGATCCTTCTCAAACTGCCTATTCCAGTTGAAGTGAGTAACGATGCAAATTGCTTTGCTCTTGCAGAAGTTCTCGCTGGTGCAGGTATAACTTATGCTAAAGAAGCTGGAAAGCCCGTGAAAAAACAAAATGGTCTCGGCCTTATTCTCGGAACTGGCTTAGGTGGCGGTTGTGTTATTAATGGTCAGCTTATTACCGGTGCTTCTGGTTCAGCATTTGAAGTGGGTCACATGTCCATAGAACTCGACGGTGGCTTACCTTGTCACTGTGGTTTAGAGGGCTGTGCAGAGCAATACTTATCGGGAACGGCTATTGAAGCGGCTTATTCATCTAGGATGTATTCGCAAATTGCTGAAAGACCTGATGCGCGTAAAATTTTCGAAATGGCTGAACAACAAGAGCCCATGGCACAAGCCATTATTAAACAATACAAAAAACGTTTGGCAAAATATTTAGGTAATTTAACAAATATCCTAGACCCCGACTATTTTGTCTTAGGTGGTGGTGTATCTTTACAGAGTGTTGTTTACGAAGATCTTGAAGAAGAGTTGCGACGCCATACATATAGTCCTGTAGCAAGACCCAAAGTCTACTGTCACCAACTCGGTGATTCAGCAGGTGTTTTAGGAGCAGCGTTACTAGCATTAATTTAATAAAGGAAGTCTATGAGTACAGAGCAGATTAAAGCCGCGTGTCCATCTTGTGAAACCAGGATGTTTTTCGATTACAACAAAGCTCTAACTAAACAATCCTG
Source organism: Lentisphaera araneosa HTCC2155 (assembly GCF_000170755.1). NCBI lineage: Bacteria > Pseudomonadati > Lentisphaerota > Lentisphaeria > Lentisphaerales > Lentisphaeraceae > Lentisphaera > Lentisphaera araneosa. The sequence continues at coordinate 11,281 of NZ_ABCK01000037.1, read as the reverse complement.
CTCTTCGTGTCATTACACCTTTACTGTCCCCAAAGCTTTTAGCACATATATACTGCAAGTCATCAAAGCTAACGATGAATTTTCAGATACTTATAATGCTCTAAATAAAGAGGGGAAACTCTGTCGTTTGCGAGTTTTTAACAACTTAATAAGTGACTCACTTCATGCCCAACAAGCCTTAAAGTTGAGCGTCCAAAAACAAACTTCGCTTTCATCCGACCATTTAGTTAAAATCCAAAATTCATTTGAATATGAGGATCAATTTTGTGTCGAGTATGAATTCATGAAAACGAGCCTCAAGGGGCACAGGCAAAAGCAGTCACTAACTTTGGATCAATGCCTAGGCATCAGTCTTCAACTCCTCAGAGCCTATGATGATCTTGCGAAGAACGATTTGATTGCCTCAAATATTAAACCCAGTACAATTTCCTATGTACAAGATCAAGTTGCTTTCTATGATGTAGAAATGTCCTGGCCAGCAGCTTTTGAACTTTCTAAAAAAGATCTGGGCTTTAATCCGGTTAATAATACTCAGTACGTCGCACCAGAAGTTATTACAGAGCGCAAAGTGTCGGCTAAATCCGACCTTTATTCACTGGGCTGTGTTATTTACGAACTCTTTGCATCACACCCACCATTTTATAAAGAGGAGAGTGCCAATGCTCAATTGGAAGCTCATAAGAATTTAAAACCAGAGTCCCTCAGAAGTTTTAATAATAGAATTCCAGAAAGCCTCGATCGCTTAATCCTCTCTATGCTTGAAAAACATCCTGAGCATCGCCCTCAAATCGATGATTTGATTAGCGATCTAGAGCGCGTCGACCTCAATCCGAGTAAAGAAATTTTGAAAGAATTTGCACCGAGTCCAAGCGATACTTTGGTGCCGAAAAAAACAGCAGAAATTGATTTGAGTTTACTTGCTTCGGAACGCAACTTACACCCTCCCAGTTCAGTCACTCCACTTGAAGAAGACCAAGAAGAATTGAATCAAGAACAAATAAGTGATTTTACTGAAGATGATGATGTCGAGCCAAAATGCTTTCCTTTGGCAACAGTGTTTATCGTTTTAATAGTCATAGTTGTTCTCCTTATGGCTTATTTTATGGGTAACAAAAAAGATAAAAATGACGATGATAGAGAAAGTCTATCACGGCTCATGGAGTGCTATGAAAATCATCGAAGCACTTGAAGAAGCCCTGAAAAATGAAAGTCGTTCAGGTGATAAAAACTTTGACTTATCTCATGAGCAACTCAACGATTTCTTTTATTTTCAAGCAGAAGTACCACTCACTTTCCCCAACTGCGAAAAATTATCAGATGAAGAGCTTCCATGTGAGGAAGCTACTGCAGAAGTAAAAGCAAAGACCAATGTAAAAACACATAGTGTACCACCTGTCTTACAGGAGAAACTTGAATTAAAAGCTCCTAATGAGGTGCCTATTAGAAAATTGGGCATTAACAAAGAAGCTGAAGAAACACAAGTCGAAGTAGCAATTGAAGAGAAAATAGATCTCAGTTCCCTTCCCCTTGATGACTTACGTTCAAAAGCTTTATCTTGTAAAAAATGCCTCTTGTCCTTTAATGATCCTGCGGAAACTAATCAAGCTAAAGTCATGTTTGTCTTAGATGCTTCCTTAATCAAGGGTGATTTACAAGACCCTTTTGCAGGACCCACAGGTGACTTTTTTAAGAAAATTTTATCGGCGATGAAACTCGATATGAAAGATGTTTACATTGCCAATATCCACCGATGCCCACGCTCAAGTGAATTAAAAGAGCAATCTGCGGCTATTTTACAGCAAATGAAGCTGATTAAACCCCAAGCCTGTGTTGTTTGTAGCCCAAGTATCATTAGAGCTATTTCTGAGTACGAGAGTATTAATCAGTGCCGTGGGAAATGGATCAATTGGGATGGAGTCAAAATTATGCCTAGTTATTCACCCGCATTTTTGATGCGCTCAGAAAATGTGTATGGTAAAGTTAAAAAGAAAGAAGCTTGGTCGGATCTGCAATTAGTCATGAAAGAACTCACTTAAAAACTAGTAATTACTCACTTTGATAAGCTATATTCTTCTATATTAGTTCAGAGGAGTATGGAATGAAATTAGCCAAAGCTTGGTCAATCGCCTTAAATGGCATTGAACCCTTTTTAGTTGAAGTCGAAGTCAGTACAAACGACGCGGCAGGAAGTGATAATTTTCTCACTATTGTGGGAGTACCAGATACAACTGTACGCGAAAGTCGTGAACGTGTGCGTTCGGCTATCAATGCTTCCGGCTTTCATTTCCCCATGGGGTCGACGACCATTTCCTTAGCACCTGCAGGGATTAAAAAATCAGGATCAGCTTTAGATCTGCCAATTGCCATAGCGCTTATTGCAAGCTGTGATGAAGCACTTTCTAGTGGGCGATTACAGCAAACAGTTTTTATTGGTGAGTTGGGTTTAGATGGACAAATACGCTCTGTAAAAGGAGCCCTTGCCATGGCGCTTTACGCACGAGAACTCGGATACAAAGAAATTTATATTGCACGCGATAATGCTCAAGAAGCAGCGATTGCCGAGGGAGTGAAAGTGATTCCCGTTAATAATTTACTCGAAGTCTACAAAAACCTCTTGGGCGAAATCAATCTTCTACCTGCACATACTGATTTAGAGTCCTTGTTTAATCATCGTGTGCATCGTTCGGCAGTGGATTTTGCACATATCAAAGGACAAGCGGCTCTACGACGTGGTCTTGAAATTGCCGCATGTGGTAGCCATAATCTTATTATGATAGGTCCCCCAGGTTGTGGTAAAACTCTCATGGCACGTTCTTTTTCGACCATACTACCCAAACTAAGTTTGGAAGAAGCATTGAAAGTTACACAAATTCACTCAATTGCTGGTACTCTCGAAGCAGGGCAGGCCTTAATAACCGAAAGACCTTACCGCTCACCGCATCATACCATTTCAGAACCTGGGCTACTGGGAGGTTCATCTAATCCACGGCCGGGAGAAGTCAGTTTAGCCCATCATGGTGTACTTTTCTTAGATGAGTTACCCGAGTACAAACGCAGCACCCTAGAAGTACTTCGTCAGCCCATGGAATCGGGTGATGTGGAGATCTCTCGAGCGAGTGGTTCCTGTCGTTTTCCCGCTGATTTCACCTTACTTGCTGCTATGAATCCATGCCCTTGTGGCTTTTTTGGAAGTCATAGCCACGAGTGCCGGTGCACCTCCACGCAGATACAAAGGTACCGAAATAAGATCTCGGGACCGCTCTTGGATCGTATTGATTTACATTTGGAAGTGAACCCGCTGAGTCAGCAGGAATTGATGAATAAAGCCAATGGCGAGAGCTCGGAATCTATCCGAGAGCGCGTTGAAAAGGCGAGGGCACTGCAGTACCAACGCTTTGGCGAGAGCCGCACAAATGCAAGCCTCAATGCTAAAGAACTTCAAGAACTCTGCGAACTGGATTCAGGAAGCCGAGCCTTGTTAGAACAAGCGATCAATAGTCTCGACCTTTCAGCGCGTGCCTACGACCGTATTTTGCGAGTCTCGCGAACCATCGCCGACCTGGAAGCTAGCGAAACTATCCAAGCCCAACACATTGCCGAAGCAATCCAGTACCGCACCCTCGACCGCAAGCTGTGGTAGTAGGAATATTATACTTTTAGTGAAGGTATAATGAAATAACTAATGAAGTATACTTATAACGATCTGTAAGTTTCATATTTTAAAGTGAGGTAAGTGCACGAGCTTTTAAAATATGTATTGATCTACAGGGATTTGACCAACTACTTGTTTTAGCCCCCTTATATTTATGAGACGATATAGTTTTTCGCTTGCTTATTATTGGGCTACCCTTGCTTTAGTTTTCTTTGCTTTTGGCAATCATCGATTGTGTTTCTATCCTCCATTTTTGCATCTTCTTATGAAGTTCTTTGGTGAGTTCAGGGTACTCAGCTGAGAGGTTATTTGTTTCGCCGGGATCATTTTTGAGGTTAAAGAGTTCGAGTTTTCCATTTGAAAAACGTTCTACGAGTTTGTAGTGACCTACACGAACTGCAGAAGAGGCGCCCATACCATTGACATTATGATCATGTGGGAAATGAAAGTGTAGCTCTTCTCGATTCAGGTTTTGAGTTTCAGCTTTAAGTAGGGCTGTTAAATCAAGACCATCTAGGTGTTGTTTGGGTTTGAGTGCTAGGTCTGCCATTGATAATATTGTAGGGTAAAAATCAGTACTTATAACTGGGCTGGAGATTTCTGATCCAGCTTGAGTCGATTCAGGCCATTTGATAATAAGTGGAACCCTAATTCCTCCTTCATAGACCCAGGCTTTCCCACCGCGAAGAGGAAAGCTCGATGTGGGACCAGCCTTTGGATTTTTGTTCGTTGATAAGCCACCATTATCTGAAGTGAAAATCACAACGGTATTTTTATCGAGTCCAGATTGTTTTAGAAATTTATTAAGGCGTCCTATATTTTCATCCATGCTTTCCACCATGGCGGCATATTCGGCGTTGTCTTGTTTATCTCTTGCAAAGGTTACATAGTCTTGAGTTGAGCTAGATTGCTGATTAGCACTGATCTTTTTGAGTTTTTCTTCATACTTCTTAACTTTATCTTTTTTGCCTGTCACTGGCGTATGAACGGTGTAGTAACATAGGTTGAGGTAGAAAGGTTGATCTTGATTATCCTTCATAAAATTGATAGCTTTATCAGTGAGGGCATCGGTGAGGTAATCTCCTTTTTTGCCATCTTCCATGTGAGGAACATCATTTTTTCTATACTTATCATGTTTGGCTTTGTATGGGTAGAAAAATGAAGCGGGTTGACCCGCTGAATGACCGCCAATATTGATATCAAAACCATGTTCAGTAGGTAAGTGCTTATGACCTTTTTCTTTGTAAAGACGCATATGCCATTTGCCCATATGGGCGGTTTTATATCCAAATGCTTGGAGAGCTTCGGCAAGAGTTGTTTCTTCGTAGGGCAAATTATGTGTTGGAGTGGCACGTGTGAAATTGATACGCGAGGGATATTTACCTGTTTGAATACTTGCACGTGTAGGGGAACATACGGGGCTGGCCGAATAAGCATCAGTAAAGAGGGTGCCTTCTTCAGCCAATTGATTAATGTGAGGCGTTTCGTAAAATTTACTTCCATAACAGTTGAGGTCTTGTCTACCTAGATCATCAATTAAGATGAAAAGAAAGTTAGGTTTCTCTGTGGCGCTTTGTATATGGATAGTAATAAATGAGGCAAAGAATATGAAATACTTCATCAAGGGGCCTTATGCTTATGTTTTAGCTCTAAAAAGAGGGACTTTGTTAAGATCTTTTTATATAATGACGAAAAGCTTCTTAATCATAACAGAGAGAGGTTAAGTTTCAGCCAAATCATATTCTATTCAGTGTTAAACTAAGCGAATGAAGACTTCTTTAATACAAATAAAAATCATTTCATTTGATTTTTACTGTTAAAGTTTGACTGAGTTTTGACTTCTATCCTATATGAAAATGGCCGCAGGTGGCTCTAAATGAATTCTGGTGAGGCAAAAGTTGAAAATAACATTTTTAAATGAAGGGCTGAAAGGTCAGGTTTGCGAAAGTGAGGAAGCGCGAATTACACTTGGTAGTGATAAAGGCAATGTGATTCGCTTGGATGTTCCGGGTATCTCCGGAAAGCATGCGCTTATTTTAGATATTGATGGCCACTGGGTCATTGAGGATGAGGGCAGCACTAATGGAGTGCAAGTCAATGGAGCTAAGGTAGATGGTCAGGCGAATTTAAAGAGTGGGGATGTCGTTAAATTAGCTCACAGCATTGAGTTTAAAGTTGAGTTAGATACTGCGAAAAAAATTGTCTATCAAGAGCCCGCTTTGGAAGACTTACTTTTTCAGAACACAAACTCTGAAAAAGAGCTAGTTAAAGATCTAGCGGAATTTCAAAAGGTCGTCTCACTCAATACACTTGTGATTGGCGCACAAGAAGCGGAGGGAGAAAGAAAAGCGACTACGCCTCAATTTGGAAAGAAAGCCAGAGAAAAAACAGATGGTAAGGCTGCTGAAATTAGAAGTAGACTTAGAGAAAAGAGAAAAAAACAAAAACGTAATAAAAGTATACGCAATCTTACTTTATTAGGGACTTTTGTCGTCATAGGGTATTTTTATGGGCCAGCCATTTCAGAGGGAGTTAAAAGTTTCAGCGGGCAGCAGGATGAACGTGTCGCTCTTTCGAGCGAAATTGATGAGTCGAAAATCCCGTCAGTAGTAGTATCAAATACTCCTTCAAATAAGCTTGAAAAAGAAGTAACTGAAAAAGTTGAAATGGAGCAAAAACAAGAACTATCTTCAGTGAGCCCAGAAGTCATTAAAAGTCCTGAATTAGTGTCTTATGCGCCTCAAGTTGACGAGTTGGATATTGAATTGTCATCAAGCGATACTGGAGTTGCGAAGAGCGCAAAAGTAATTAATGTGTCGCATCAACGCCTTCCTCTCTCAGTGCTGCAAAAAGATGCCATTTACAATTTTTCTAAGAAGTACTGCTTTAGGTGTCACGATGATAAAAAACAAAAGGGAGACTTCCGTTTTGATCACGTAGATTTTGCCCTTTCGACACATGATTCAATTTATCACTGGCAGGATATTCTCGATGTTCTCAATACTGGAGAGATGCCGCCTGAAGATGTCAAGCAAGCCAATGAACAAGAATTGAGTGAAGTTATTGGGCTTATCACGGATCGATTGCAGGTCGCTCGTGAAAAACTTTCAGCAACTGGTGGGGTTATAACTATGCGTCACCTTAACCGTCGCGAATATAGTGGAAGCATACAGAATCTTTTTCATGCGGACTTAGATACAGCTGCTCTGCCAACTGATATTCCTGAGGGTTTAGACACAATAGGTAAGGAACAGTTTTTCACTTCTAATCATTACTTTATGTACTACAATGCGGGTTTAGAAGTTGCGAAATACGCAATCAAAGGTTTGGAACGGAAGGGCCGTTATGATAAAGTTCAACGAGTGGATCCAGAGGTGCTCAATAATAGTTTAGCCAATCGTGTCAAGAGCAAGGGTGTGGATATCGAAGATTACCGCGGCATGACTCATGCAGAAATTAAAAAGAGAACTATGAAGATCTTCCCCGGAAAAGTTGGGCGTATCACCGTACCACGGGATATCTATTATATTTTAGATGATAATCACAAGCATGCAGCGAGTGGTAGAGTACTCTTTCAGACTGGCGTAACGCCAGGTTACAGGTATAGAATTAATATTTATTCATTTGGGAATATAGAGCAATCGATTCCGCTTAAATTTGAAAGCGGTATTCACAATAATTATGTAGCTGATGTTCATTTTAATACTGGTGAAGAAAGACTTAAAACTTCTTTTGAATTTACGGCTAGCTTACTCCAAGATAAAATTGGCTTTAGAATGGATACTCCAAAGGGGGGCTACGTAGACTATATTGAATTGAAGCCTCTCGAAACGGAAGATTCGCCTTTTGAAGAGAGTTTTGGAGAATTCGTTCATGCGCGTTCAGTTTCATCTGGAGATGTGAAAGACGCTTTAAAAGATTTTGCTAGCCTTGCTTTTAGAGGTGTGGAAGTTGAATCGCCATTTTTGAATTCTTTGATGGAAGTTTATGAAAATCATATAGAAAATGGTAAGTCCTTTAAGGAGGCAATTGTGCCACCATTAGCAAGCATTTTGACCTCTCCTTCATTTTTGTATATAAAGGAATACAACATGGGGCAAAGAAAGCCCCTCAGTCAAGAAGAGCTTGCGACTCGTATGTCTTATTTCTTATGGGGTGCGCCTGCAGATAAAGAACTGTTGAAAACGGCGAAATCAGGTGGCTTACGCTCGAATTTGGGTCTTAGTAAAGAAGTGGAGCGAATGTTAGCTTCTCCTAAAAGTGAATTAGCAATGAATGATTTCTTTAAGCAATGGCTAGAACTCGATCGCTTGGATATAGTCGCTATGCCCAATGAACTCAAAGGTCAGTTTAGTGAATCAGTTCGTGAAGAGCCCCTTAAGTTTTTCAATTTTTTAATCAATAAAAATTTAGCAGTCGATAACTTAATTGATTCAAAATATGCTGTCGTCGACCAGACGATGGCCGATTACTACGGAATAGCGGGTAGCTTTCAAGGTTTTACACCCGTTGAATTACCCCAAGGTAGTGAGCGAGGTGGAATCTTAACACAAGCCGCATTCCTCATGATGGGGACTTCAGGGCCTAGAACATCCCCCACTATACGGGGTACAGTGATTAGAAGTAAGTTTCTCCACGATCCCGCACCACCACCTCCGCCAAATGTCCCGCAGTTAGACACAAAAGATGATGGTACGCCACGAACTGTGCGCGAACTCGTAGATATGCATAAGGAGGTGGCCCAATGTAAATCCTGTCATGAAAAGATAGACCCCCTTGGTTATGGTTTAGAAAGTTTTGATTACCTAGCTAAACATCGAGATGAAGTTAAAATTTTGCAAAAATCTGGGCGCAAATTGAAAGTTGTAAAAACGGCTGAACTCATTGAAGAGGGTTACATAAATGATCGTTCGTCTTTTGAAGATCTAAAAGGTTTTAAACAGGCTTTGTTAAAAGAAAAAGACCATCTTGCGCGCTCGATATTCGAGAACATGCTTTCCTATGGAATCGGTAGAAGAATTGAGTTTATAGATCAACGAGAAATCAATATGATCCTCAGCCGTTTGAAGCGTAAAAATTATCCCATGAAAGCTATGATTGCTGAAGTTATTAATTCCAAAATTTTTAGAACAAAGTAGGTAAATATATGAGTGTACTTAAATCAAATTTATCACGTCGATCTTTTATCCTTTCCTCAACAGCATGTTTAGCATTGCCAAGCCTTGAGGCGGTCACAAAAGGAAAAGTTGATTCATCAAAAAAAATGCTTTTTATCGGCCAAGGTTATGGTTTTACCAATAAAGATTTCTATCCTGAACAAGAGGGTAGCTTTGCCGAGAATGGATTAACTCCGAGTATGATGCCACTCACACCACACATTAATGATATATGTATGGTGGGTAAATTAAATAATATTGGCTGGAATGGTACTCACGCTGGCAGTGACGGCTTTCTGAGAGCTGGAGGATCGGTTTCCTGCGATGTCCTTGCTGGAACTTATTTAAGCAGAAACGCTCGATATAGTAACTTAGTAGTCAATTCCGGGCTTTATCAGGATGGTCATGGGCGCTATGGCTTGTCTTGGGCTTTTACAGGCGACCCAATTCCTGGGATTAAAAAGTCGTCGGATTTATATCATAAATTATTCGGCGGGAATGAGAGTAAAGCTCAGGTCATGCAACGCATAAAAGAGAAGCGTAGTGTGCTTGACGCCATTAAAATCAATACGCACTCATTTTCAAAGCAGATTGCTAAATCCGACAAGGATAAGTTAGAGGAATATTTTACCGCTATTCGTCAAATTGAGCAAGAAATTGCCAAGGAAATTCAGTGGATTGATATTGCCAAACCTAAGGCACCCTTTGAGTACAGTAGTAATTTATTTGAAGAAGATTCCAACAAAAATGGTAAAATGGATGGTATCAAAGATATCAAAATAGTTTACGATATGATTGCGCTCGCGTTCCAAACTGGTCAAACCAACGTAGCCTCTTTTACTCTGCCGAACCAAGCGGTTTTAAATAGTTTAGAGATCGACAATCACATTCACCAGATCAGTCACTATAATGCTTCACAAGAGCTCACAGCAAAATCAATTCAACGAGACAAAGTGAATATGGATTTACTCAGTTACGCGCTGACAAAATTCAAAGAAATAAAAGATTCCAATGATCGTAGCCTCTTTGATAATTCACTCATCGTCTACGGTACGAATTTGAGCACAGGACATTCTGTTCGACATTTCCCGTACATTATGGCTGGCGGTGCTTTTAGACGAATGAAGCGCGGTCATTATTGCCTTCCTGAAAACAAAATCACTCCTCTCTCTAATGTATGGCTAAGTACACTCCGGGGAATGGGAATTGATGTCAAAAAATTCGGAAATAGCACTGGTACAGAAAGCTGTTTCCTGGCATAAAAAAGTTGTAAGGCCTCTTCGGTAATATTTCTGTGGGATCGCCAAGCACCAGCTTGGCATATCAAGTATGCAAATTCTACTAATGTAATTGTCCCAGCCATGTTAAGGTTTTAAATTTTCATAACTTCTATAAGAAAACTTAGGACTTTATGAATATCTCTATGAAGAAACAGTCGTTCTTTATCATTGTTATAGCACTAGCAATAGGGCTTCATGGTGGAGAATCTATAACTCGAGGCAAAGCCTTATACGACACAGTGTGTTTTGCTTGTCATGGCAAGAAGCTAGAAGGTGCTGCGGGGCCGAACCTCAAAGATTTTGAATGGCTTCATGGAGCTAGTAGAGAACAAATAATATCTTCGATAAAAAAGGGCTTTCCAGAAAAAGGCATGGTGGCTTTCGGAGCGCTGTACAATGAGCAGCAAATTGCGGATCTCGCAAATTATGTTCTTTCCCGCCAGGAGGGAGTACGCTCTATGGAGTATAAGATTTACCATAATGTGACCATGGATTCAGGTATCGACTGGAAGGGAAAAAGAGCTGATAAGCAAGGACAATCTCTTCCACCCACCATTAGCTTGACTCTACCGGAAGTGGATCAATTTGCCATGAAGTTTGAAGGGGAGCTTCTCATCCCCAAAGATTTGGTGGGTAATTATCAGGTGCGCGGAGTTATCCGTCAGAAGAGGGGCTTTGAACTCTTTGTGGATGGGAAAAAAGTTGATTTGTCGCTAATGAAAGGAGGGCGCTTTCAAGGTGCAGTGGAGTTGACTGCAGGGAATCATCATCTGGAGGTTTTTTACATCAAAGATTTCAGAGATGGAACTTTGCTTTTAGATCTCTATGGCAAGACGCATATCCCCCTTGCAGCGCAGTCCTATCAAAAATCCAAGACGAGTTCCCTGATCGTTAAAGCCAATGATTCCTACCTTATAAGTCGCAAGCGTATTGCGGAGCTTCCTGCGGGGGCCATCGTCGTGAATCATAAGGATCAGATTTCTTATGCGATTGATCCTAAGACAGCATCAATTAATGCTATTTGGCAGGGCAAATCCTTAGATATCGGACCCAATATTTATGCTCGTGGTCAGCAAACGGCAAAGTTGTTGGGAGAGCATTTGTTTCCTTATAAAAAGGATCTAAAATTACTCATCAATGGGCAGGTGCCTCAGCTTAGATTTAAGGGCTATGAAAAAGCAGCTAAGCCTCGG